>DATJWL010000158.1:0-31405 GCA_035501215.1 Casimicrobiaceae bacterium | reverse complement strand
GGCGTACAATCGCCGCATGGGGATCGTCGAGGTCACGCTCGCTCTGCTGCTCGCGATCGCGGCAATCGGCGCCATCGGCAAGTGGGTGCCGATCCCGCTGTCGATACTGCAGGTCGCCGGCGGCATCGCGCTCTCGTTCGTTCCGGCGTTCCGCTCGCTCAGCATCCCTCCCGAGCTGTTTTTCCTGCTATTCATCCCGCCGCTCCTCTTCGCCGACGGGTGGATGATCCCGAAGCGCGATCTGCTCGGCGTGCTGCGTCCGGTGCTTCTGCTCGCATTCGGATTGGTGTTTCTGACCGTGATCGTCGTGGGCTACCTCGTGCACTGGCTCGTGCCAGCGCTACCGCTCGCCGCGGCGTTCGCGCTCGGTGCGGTGGTCTCGCCGACCGACGCAGTGGCGGTTAGCGCGATCACCAGCCGGCTCCCGGTCCCGGCGCGAGTGACGACGATCGTCGGCGGGGAGAGCCTCATCAACGACGCTTCGGGCCTGATCGCGTTCAAGTTCGCCGTTGCCGCCGTCGCGACCGGCGCATTCAGCTGGAGCGAAGCCGCCTTCGATTTCTTTCTTCTCTCGGGCGGGGGTTTCGCGCTCGGCCTGGCGATCGCATGGATCGCCGGCCGGCTGCGGCACAAGCTCGTGCGCCTGTGCGTCGGTGATCCGACGATCCAGACGATCATCTCCGTGCTCACCCCCTACGCGGCGTATTTCGCCGCTGAGGCGCTCGGCCTCGGCAGCATCCTCGCCGTCGTGGCCGCGGGGCTCTACGCCGGAGTGAGTGATGCGCGCAACGTGGACGCGCCGACTCGAGCGCATGCGGGGGAAGTCTGGACGATGCTCCTCTACGTCTTCAACGGCCTCGTGTTCATCCTTCTTGGCGTGCAATTGCAGGCGGTCGTCGCAGGGATTCATCATGCGGACGCCCTCGGGCTCGCCGGGCTTGCGCTGGCGGTGTCCGCGGCCGTGATCGCGCTCCGTCTCGCCTGGGTCTTTCCAGCCGCGTACCTTCCGCTCGCCGTGTCGCAACGCATCCGCGAGCGCGAAGGCATTCACAGCCCGCGCCATGTGTTCCTCGTCGGCTGGGCGGGCATTCGCGGCGCGGTGACGCTCGCGGCGGCGTTGTCGATTCCACTTGCGACTGCTACGGGCGCGCCGTTCCCCGGGCGCGAGCTCATCATCTTTCTCGCCGCCTCGGTGATCCTGATCACGCTCACCGTCAACGGGTTGACGCTTCCGCTCGCCATCCGCTGGCTCGAGATACGCGGCGACGGCATGGTCGATCGCGAGGAGCGCGCGGCGCGTCTCGCCGCTGCGCAGGCCGCGGCGACCGCGCTCCGCAAGGAGCTGCCACGGCTGACCGACGCAGCGGAGATCGCCTATGCAAACGAGCTCATCGACCAGTACGAGCGGCACGCCGCCCAGGATAGCGCCAACGCGGGCCGCCGCCGCCACGTCGACGCAACGCAGGAAGCCGAGCGACGCCTGCGTCTCGCGGCGCTGCAGGCGGAGCGCGACGAGCTGATGCAGCTTCGCGACACCGACGTCATCAACGACGAAGTGCTGCGCGTGATCCAGGCCGAGCTCGATCACCTCGAATCGCTTCTCGTGGGCGCGGGGCATCGTCGTGTCGTGTAACGTCGTAGCGAAGCGATGAGGCGCGCTTCGCCGATCATCGCCATCCTCGGCGGCACTTTCGATCCGATCCATTACGGACACCTGCGCCTCGGCGCCGACGTGAAATCCGCGGTCGGGCTCGACGAGGTTCGTCTCGTTCCCGCCGGCGAACCGCCGCATCGCGCACCGCCGGTCGCCTCGGCGGAACATCGCCTGGCCATGACCGAGCTCGGCTGCGCGGAATTCCCCGGCCTCATCGCCGACGCGCGCGAAGTCCATCGCCCGGGGCCGAGCTACACCGTGCTCACGCTCGAGAGCCTGCGCGAGGAGCAACGCGGGCGTCCGCTCGCCCTCGTCATCGGCGCCGATGCCTTTGCCGGCCTCGAGCAATGGCGTCGCTGGCAGCAGCTCTTCACTCTCGCGCACTTCCTCGTCGTCGAGCGTCCCGGAACGGCGTTCGATCCCGCGGCACTGCCCGCCACGCTGAGGACGCAATGGGAGAGGCGGCTCACCACCGACGCGATGCGGCTCGAGCGATCGCTCGCCGGTGCGATCCTGCGCGTCGACGTGACGCCGCAGTCGATCTCGGCAAGCTCGATCCGCGCCGTGCTCGCGCGCGGTCCTGCGGGTCGCAACACGGTGCGCGGTTTGCTTCCCGCGTCCGTTCTGGCATATATTGACCGCAACCAACTGTATCGATCCGATCAGGATGCGACTTAACAAGATCCAGAAAATCACCGTCACCGCTCTCGAAGACATCAAAGCCCGCGACATCGTCGTTCTCGATGTCCGCAAGCTCACCAGCCTCTACGACACGTTGATCATCGCTACTGCCGAGTCGGCTCGGCAGGTGAAGGCGCTGTCGCAGCACGTCCGCGAAGTGATGAAGAAGGCCGGCGCGACGATCGTCGGCGTGGAAGGCGAACAATCTGGCGAGTGGGTGCTGGTCGACGGCGGCGATGTCGTCGTGCACATCATGCAACCGGCCGTGCGCGCGTATTACAACCTCGAAGAGCTGTGGACGCTGCCCACGCCGCGGCGCCGCGCGCGGGTCGTCGCGTAAGCGCGAACTCGTTCTCGCGCTTCGAACCGATTCGGCGACCCGATGAAGATTCGCATCGTCGCGCTCGGGCATCGCATGCCGGCGTGGGTGACCGCGGGCTTCGACGACTACGCGCGGCGGCTGCCGCGCGAATTTGCGCTCGAATTGGTGGAGCTGAAACCCGAGCCGCGCGACCGTGGCCGCAGCGTGGAACAGATGCTCCACGCCGAAGCGCGTCGCATCGCGGCCGCGAGCAAAGGTTGTCACGTGGTCGCGCTCGAAGAGCGCGGCGAGCGTTGGACCACGGCGCGGCTGGCGCGGGCGTTGCGCGAGTGGCGCGATCGTGCGCAGCCGGTCGCGTTCGTGATCGGCAGCGCCGACGGGCTCGCCGAGTCGGTGAAGCGCGATGCCAATGTCATAATGTCGCTTTCCGCGCTAACATTGCCGCACGGCCTCGTGCGCGTACTGCTGGCCGAGCAGATCTACCGCGCAACGAGCCTTGCCAGGGGACATCCTTACCATCGCGAATGAGCGAATTGTTCGTGCTGACCGAGCGTCCGTCGGTCTACCTCGCCTCGAAGAGCCCCCGTCGGCAGGAGCTTTTGCGCCAGCTCGGCGTCGAATTCGAGCTGCTGCTGCTCCGCGAAGCCGCGGGGCGCCGACGCGACATCGTCGAGACGCCACGCAAAGACGAGCCTCCGGTCGAATTCGTAAAGCGCATGGCGCGCACCAAGGCCTCCGTCGGCTGGCATCGCATGGAGCGCCGTGGCCTCACGCCGAAGCCCGTGATCGGCGCCGATACTGAAGTCGTGCTCGACGGCGCGACGGTCGGCAAGCCTGCCGACGCGGCCGGTGCAGTGGCGATGCTCGCCGCGCTCTCCGGCCGCTCACATGAGGTCGTCACCGGCGTCGCGGTGCGCTGGCAAACGCACCTTGCGATGGCGGTGTCCACTTCGCGCGTCGCGTTCCGCGCGATTCCCAAGGACGAGATCGAGCGCTACGTCGCCACCGGCGAGCCATTCGACAAGACGGGCGCATACGCCATCCAGGGCAAGGCGGCCGCATTCGTGCAGCATATCGAGGGCAGCTACTCCGGCGTGATGGGGCTGCCGCTCTTCGAGACGGCGGAGATGCTGTCGCGAATCGGGTTTCCCGTGCTATGAGCAACGAGATTCTCATCAACGTCACCCCGCAGGAGACTCGCGTCGCGGTGCTCGAGCAGGGGGTGGTGCAGGAGTTGCACGTCGAGCGAGCGAGCGCGCGCGGCCTCGTGGGCAACATTTACCTCGGGCGCGTCGCGCGCGTGCTGCCGGGCATGCAGTCGGCGTTCGTCGAGATCGGGCTCGAGCGTGCGGCCTTCCTCCACATTGCCGACATCTGGGAGCATCGCCAGAACGGCCACAATCACGACAGCAAGCCGATCGAGCGCATCCTGCACGAGGGCCAGTCGCTGCTGGTGCAGGTGATCAAGGAGCCGATCGGCACCAAGGGCGCGCGGCTTTCCACGCAGGTGAGCCTCGCCGGCCGCTTGCTCGTCTACCTGCCGCAGGACTCGCACATCGGGATTTCGCAGCGAATCGAAGACGAAACCGAGCGCGAGAACCTGCGCGGCAAGCTGCAGCAGCTCCTGCCCGAAGGGCTCGGCGGCGGCTTCATCATCCGCACCATGGCGGAGACCGCAACCGAGCGTGAGATGCAGAGCGACATCCAGTACCTCACGCGGCTGTGGAGCGATCTCACCGCCAAGTCGGCGGAGCTGCCGGCGCCCACGCCGATCTATCAGGACCTGGACCTCGCGCAGCGCGTACTTCGCGACATGGTGACCGAGGAGACAGCGCGCATCCTGGTCGACTCGCGCGAGACCTACCAGAAGATGCAGGAGTTCGCGCAGCAGTATACGCAGAACATCGTGGGACGCCTCAACCACTACACCGGCGAGCGGCCGCTGTTCGATCTGCACGGCGTCGAAGACGAGATCCAGAAGGCGCTCGCGCGCCGCGTCGATTTGAAGTCCGGCGGCTACCTCATCATCGATCAGACCGAGGCGATGACGACGATCGACGTCAACACCGGAGGTTTCGTCGGCGGCCGCAGCTTCGACGACACCATCTTCAAGACCAATCTCGAGGCGGCGCAGGTGATCGCGCGCCAGCTCCGGATGCGCAACCTTGGCGGCATCATCATCATCGACTTCATCGACATGGAGAATGCCGAGCACCGCGCCGCGGTGCTGGCGGAACTCGGCAAAGCGCTCGAGCGCGACCGCACACGGCTCACGGTCAACGGCTTCACGCAACTGGGACTCGTCGAGATGACCCGCAAGCGCACGCGCGAGAGCCTTGCCCACGTGCTGTGCGAGCCCTGCCCGACCTGCGCCGGGCGTGGCGAGCTCAAGACCGCGCAGACCGTGTGCTACGAGATCCTACGCGAGATCGTGCGCGAGTCGAAGCAGTTCAACGCGAGGGAATTCCGCATCCTCGCCGCGCAGTCGGTGATCGATCTCTTCCTCGACGAGGAATCGCAGAGCCTCGCTCAGCTCGGCGATTTCATAGGCAAGCCGATCTCGCTGCAGGTAGAGACGCTCTACACGCAGGAGCAGTACGACGTCATCCTCATCTGAGCCGCGGCGATCGCTTCTCACTCGCACTCGCGAGCTTCTCGCCGGGCTGTTCCGCCGCAAGCCGCCGGAGCCCGGCCGCTTCGAGCAGGGCAGCAAACTCGCCCTCGGTGGCTGGGTCGCGGTCGCCCCCTGGGTGTGGCCGTCGCGCGACTATCTCGTCTACGTGCCGCGCGGCTACACGCCGTGGCGCCGGCGTCCGCTGCTGGTGCTGCTGCACGGTTGCCGGCAGACGCCGGAGGAGATCGCCGCCGCGACGCGGATCACCGCGCTCGCCGACGCACAGGGTTGGCTCGTTCTGCTCCCGCGGCAGAAGGACACTGCGAACAGCTGGCGCTGCTGGAACTGGTTCGACAAGCGCACGGCGGCGGGACACGGCGAGGCCGCGATCGTCGCCGCGCAGGTGCGCGCCGTGCGGCGCGCCTACCGCGCCCATCCGCGGCGCGTGTTCGTCGTCGGCATGTCCGCGGGCGGCTGTCTAGCCGCGGTATTGGGAGTCCAGCTCGCGCGGATGTTCGCCGCGGTCGGGGTGCATTCCGGCGCGGCCTGCGGCGCTGCGTCGAGCCCGCTCAAGGCCCTGCAAGTTCTCGCGTCCGGCCCTGACGCGCCAACCGAGGCGATCGCGACGCTGGCGCGCGAGCGCACTTCCTCGCGTGCGCTGCCGCTGCCGCTGTGCGTGATTCACGGCGGGCGCGATCCCGTCGTCGCGGATGTGAATGCAATCCAGCTAGTGCGGCAGTTTCTCGTCTTCAATGCGTGGATCGCGCCGGCTGGGTCATCCGGGGATGAGCTCCCCGCGGCGAATGTCTCGGCCACGACGACACTCGATGGCGGCCGCAGAATGAGCACCGACGACTATCGCGTCGGCGGCCGGCTCGTCGCGCGGCTGATACGCGTTCCCGAGCTGGGACACGCCTGGAGCGGCGGCGACGCTGCATACGCGTACAATGATCCGCTTCCGCCCGACGCCACTGCGCTCTTCGCCGAGTTCTTCGCCGCGACGCAGCGCGATCGGCTTGCAAATCGGAGAATCTTCCCATGGCGATCGAGGGCATGAACCATTTCACCGTCCTCACCGATGACGTGCCGGGGACCGTGAGCTTCTACCACGAGATACTCGGACTGGACGCCGGAGCGAGGCCCAATTTCGAATTTCCCGGCGCGTGGCTCTATGCGGGCGACGCGCCGATCCTGCACATCATCGGCGGGCGGCCCAAGAGCGATCTCAAGGCGGGCGTCATCGACCACATGGCGTTCTCGGCGAAGGGGCTCGCCTCGGTGCTCGCCACGCTGAAGTCGCGCAACATCGAGCACCTCTGCCGGCGCCAGGTCGGCTCCGGAACCTGGCAGGTTTTCTTCTTCGACCCGAACGGCGCACGCGTCGAGCTGGATTTCCCCGCGGACGAAAGCACGACTTGAGCATAGCCGCCGCCCCGGCGACGCTCGATCATCTGGTCGTCGCCGCGGCCACGCTGGAACAGGGGGAGGATCACCTGGAAGCGCTCACCGGCGCGCGTCCGCAGCGCGGCGGCAGACACGTCGCCATGGGCACGCACAACAGCCTGCTCAGGCTCGGCGAGTCGAGCTACATCGAAGTCATTGCGATCGACCCGGAAGCGCCCCCGCCGAGCCGTCCGCGCTGGTTCGCGCTCGACACTCCGGCGATGCGCGCCGCGATCGCGGAAGCGCCCCGCCTGATCCACTGGGTGGCGCGCTGCGAGGACATCGACGCGGCGGTGAGAGCGTCGTCGATCGATCCCGGGCGCGTGCATCCGATGGAGCGCGGCCCGTTTCGCTGGCGCATCACCATCCCCGACGACGGTCATCTTCCCGGCGGCGGACTCGTGCCGACCCTGATCCAGTGGGCCGACACACACCATCCTGTAGACACAATGCCTGATCGCGACCTTCAGCTCGCCGCACTGGCCGGCGCACACCCCGAACCATCTGCGATCCGTGCCGTGCTCGCTGCGCTCGGACTCGGTGAGACCCTCCGTGTCACGTTCGACGCACAGCCACGGCTCGCTGCCCTGCTGCAAGGGCCCCGCGGGCTCGTCACTGTCTGACCGCCTTAGCACGCGCGATCACACCGATGGAAGTTCTGGTTTCTTCCAGAAGCCAAACTATTCTTGTAGCCTGGAAAGCTTGTGGGGACTCGGGTGACAACACTCCGAGGCTCCGAGACCGCGAGAGACGCACCATGACGACGTCTTCTGCCCGGTCGGGGAAGAACAGCCCGCCGCGCCGGAACCGCGCTTCCGCATCGTGCGCGATTTCGACCAGCCACCTCAGCAAGGGGCTAGGGGCGAGGGGGCTGCGCGGCTTCGAACGCTGCGAGCTGACCGTACACTACGCGGGCGATGGCGAGGAGCTGCGTCTTGTCGACGCGCCCGGAGATCGCGTACCCGCAGGCATCGTCGATCCAGTAGAACACGCTTACGCCGTCCTCCTTCGCGTAGCGGAAGGCGGTCTCGTGCGAGGGAACGTCGTCCTTGCGCACGAGCAGAGAAATGCGCTGCTTGTCGGCGTTCTCGTACATGAAGAGCGCTCCCGGCTTTTCGTTACCGGCGACGAGCCGCCCACCGACGAGCGAGAAGCCGAGGCTGTTGAGATCCGGAGCGCGCAGTGGAAAGTTTAGCCGCTTGGAGAGCCAGTTCACGAGCCGTTGCTCTTCGGCCGCCCAGACCTCCACCGGCCGGTTCTGGTCGGCGGCGTAGAGCGCATGCGTGAGCGCCGCCTGACGCGAGAACGTCACCGGCGTCCCTTCGTGACGCAGCACCTCGTCGCGGCCGTACCATCCCGCCGTCACACCGATGACAAGCGTCGCAGCCACCGCCAGAGCAGGTCGCAGACGCCGCCAGAGGGAAAGTTCCCGAGGATGAGCGCTTGCGTGCAGGAGCTTCCGCGGCAGCGTCTCGGCGAGCCATGGATCGAGCGCGTCGCGCAGCAGCGCATTCTGCCGCTTGATCTCCGCCACGCGACCGGCGAGCGCCGGTTCGCGCGCTATCACCGCCGCGACCTCCTGCGAGCGCTCCGCCGGGAGCTGGTTGTCGGCGAAGGCGTGCAGATCTTCTTCGGAAAGGGGCAGTCCGCTCATGCGGCCTCCCTGCGCCAAACCGGCGAAGCGATGCCGTAGAGCGTCGGCCGCCGGTCAATCGTGCGACGACGCGCCCTTCGGGCCTCGCTCGGCTTCGCCTCGCGCGCCGCACTCATTTCTTCACCATCTTCAGCGGCGAGGGTGTCTCGGCGTTCATGCGCTTGAGCTTGTCCCGCGCGCGCGACAGGCGCGACATCACGGTGCCGATGGGGACGCCGAGCACGTCGCCGATCTCCTCGTAGCGCAGCTCCTCGACCGCGGCGAGGATCAGTACTTCGCGCTGCGCCACGGGGAGACGCCCGATCTGCTCGAGCACTTCGGTCAATTCGACGCGATCCGCCTGCGTGGCGCGAACCGGTATCTCCCAGCCTGCCCCTGGGCCGTCGTCGGCGTCGAGCGAGGTCTGGGCGTATTCGCGCTGGCGCAGCGAAAACTGGTTCACGAATACGTTATGCATGATCGTAAACAGCCAGGCACGCAGATCGCTCCCCGCCCGCCACAGCTGCCGTTTCTCCCACGCCCGCGCCAGCGTGTCCTGCACGAGATCGTCCGCCCGGTGCAGATCGCCGGTGAGCACGCGCGCGTAGCGGCGCAACCTCGGCAGCGCTGCGACGAGATCGGGATTGGGCAGCGCGTCGGGCAACCTGTCTGTCAACCAAACTCCCTGGTCGAATCGGGCCGCATCTCGAGGCTCGTTCGCACAGCAGGGGAACAGCGTCCGGGTTGGCCCTATTCCCCGGCCGGGCCCGCCGGCGGGGGCGCGGCTGGCGGGGTGGACTTCTTCACCGCGCGCTGGATCGCCAGCATCAGGCTCGCGCGCAGTCGCTCGGTGGCGAGAATGAGCTGGTGGATTTCGTTGCCGCTGGCGCGCGTGAGCTTCGCCGAGGCGAGATCCGCCGGTTGGCCGACGGATATACGCTCCGCCGCGGCGGTCACGCGCCTGATCGGGCGCACGACCGCGAATTGGATGAAGACCACCGAGATCAGGAATGCGCTCACGAGCAGTGCGATCTGGAGCGGTCCGACCACGTCGCGAGTCACCTGCCAGAACGAGCGGCTCGGCAATCTCACGCTGATGATCCCGGCGACCTCGCCCTCCTTGAAGCCGAAGCCGTTCTCCGTGCCGTAGCGCTCGCGCACGTCCGCCGGGGCGCGCTCGGCGCTCGCATGACAGGTCAAACAGGACGCTTTTTCGTAGAGCGTGCGCGCGTAGCGGAAACTATCGGGCAGCACCTCGTAGTACTCGGTCAGATGGTTGGCCCGGATGCGCTCCAGCGCCCGCGTCTCGAACGCGTCCGGCTTGTTGTTCGGGTTCATGACGTTGTGCGAGGTCACCCTGAACTTGGCCGGCGAAGTCGATTTCTCGACCACTTCGGAGAACTCGCGCTGCGCGAGCGCCGGGTTCTTGGAGTAGAAGTGCCAGACGTCGGCGGCGGCCGGCGTCCCCGCCGCCGTGGCGGCCGCGGCCGGCTCAGCAGCGCTCACGAGGGTCACCTGCCCGAGATAGCTCTTGTTGTCGTCGCGCACCCAAACGCGGCCGTATTGCGACACCCAGCTCCCGAAGGCGTCGACGTTGTCGGCGACGGTCTCCGCCTGCTTCTTCAATTCGGTGTGATAGACGCTGTCGAGGACGAGATAGAACGAGCCCACGACGAGCAACACCGAAACGACGAAGACGACGATGAACTGCGTTGTAATCGAGCGGTTCAAGAACATAGTGATCTCCCTACAGCTTTATGCACGCCAGCGCTTCCTGCACGAACGCCTCGCGCCGCTCCGGATCGGCGATATTCTGCGCGAGCAGCGCGACGTATTGCCCGACATCCGACGGACGGATCTTGTTGCCCGTCTCGAGCCACGCCGCGCGCGCGTCTTCGGCGATCTCCTTTCCGAACGGCCCGACCTCGACGATGAACAACTGGTCGATTGCCGCACAGATGCGCAGCAGAACCGGCAATACGCGATGAGCCGTGCTCATGTCTCCCTAAAGCCCCGCCGGCTTCTCTGAAGGCGCCTCGCGTTGCGGCCGGCGTGTCTCCGGCTGGCTTTATCGTGCCCGACAATGGCCGTTACGGCAACTCGGCGGAGGGCATCCGCGCCAGGATGATCGGAATCTTGCGGTTGAGCCCGCGCGCATCGGGGTGGCGCTCGTAATAGCGCGGATTGGGCGCCATCGCCGCCAGTCGTGCCGCCTGCGAAGCGTCGAGGTCCTTCGCGCTCACCCCGAAATAGCGGCGCGACGCGGCCTCGCAGCCGAACACGCCGTCGCCCCACTCGATGACGTTCAGATAGAGCTCGAAGATCCGCCGCTTGTCGAGAAATGCCTCCAGCATCAGCGTGATCAGCGCCTCCTCGCCCTTGCGCCAGTAGCTCCTCTGCGACGATAGAAAGAGGTTCTTCGCGAGCTGCTGCGTGATGGTCGAGCCGCCGGCGACCACGCGGCCCCGGCGGAAATTCTTGTCCATCGCGAGCTGGATGCCTTCCCAGTCGAAGCCCTCGTGCTCGACGAACTTCGCGTCTTCGGCCGCGATCATCGCTCGCTTGAGCGCCGGCGAGATGCGCTCGTAGGGAACCCACTGGTAGGCGCGGTGCACGGGCTTTCCATGCTCCCGCTGCTCGGCTTCGCGCATCGCCATGAACGCGGTCTCCCCGGGCGGGTGAGTGCGCCACCACAGGATGTGCGTCGCGTACCAGACCTGAGCCAGCGCGATCGCCGCGGCGGCGATCACGAGCGTCCATAACAGCCAGCGGCCGAGCACGCGCATTCAGGAGGAGCGTTGCAACCGCGAGCGGTGGGCGCCGCTCACTGCGAGGTGAGCGAGTCCCCCGGCGCGAAGGTCCAGGTGCGAGTGATGTAGAGGATATCGGTGTCGCGCCGGATATCGGGAGGAAAGGGCGCATAGGGCGCGGCCATCTCGACGATCTTCGCGGCCGCGATGTCGAGGACCTTCTGTCCGGACGAGCGGTCGAGCCCGACGCTCTCGAGCGTCCCGTCGGCGCGAATGCCGACCGTGAGGAGCAGGCTGCCATAGAGCTTCTTCGCGCGCGCCGCTTCGGGATAGTTGAGGTTGCCGATGCGCTCGACCTTGAGCCGCCAGTCCTCGACGTAGCGCGCGAAGCGATATTCCTCGGCGCGGGCCCCGACGAAGTGCCGCTTGGGACGCTTTTCGTAGGCCTCCATCTCCTTCGCGATCTGCGCTTCCAGACGCACCGCCTCGAGCGTGCGCTGCATCACTTCAGTCGCGCTCGGCAGCTCCGGCATCTCCTTCGCATCGGTCGGCTTCGCTACGGCGGGCGCGACGCTTGCCGGGGCGCGGAGCTGAGTGACCATCTCCTTCGCCTGCTTTTCCAGCTCCTGCACCTTCTGCGTGGCGACCGACAGATCCGTGGTCGCGTTGTCGTGCGGCAGCACCGGGAGCGGCGTCTTGGCGTGGCGATTGGCGTCGGTATTGCCGCCGCCGTCCAGATGAGCCTGGGCCAGTATCTCCGCCTTGGTCGGCTTGGTCGTCGACTTGGCGTTGACGAGCGCGACCTCGAGCGGCGGACCGTTGCGATCGAGCGTGGTCAGATCGAAGGGACTGAACTTGATCGCGAGCACGAAAAGGTGCAGCAGGATCGAGCCCAGAATGGCGCCCGCGAACAGGCGTTCGCCCGGCAGCGGATCGACGGTGAGGAAGGGCAGCGAGGCCGTGCGCGGCTCCCGCACCGAAACCGGGCGGGCGCGAGGCCGAGGCGAAGGCTTGCGCGGCTCCGGGTGTGGGGAAGGCTGCGGTCGCTTGCGGGCCGGGTTGGCGGGCATTTGGCCGGGAAGTATATCCCCCAGCAACTTTTATGACACCGTCAATCAGATGCCGGCCCCGCGTACCGGGTCTCGAACGTGGCGGCGAGGAGGTCGATGCGCCCGATCGCGAGGCGCACTCGCGCCTCGGGTGCTAGCGGCGGCATGTCTCCCACGCGGGCCACGAGGGGCAGGGCATCGAAGCGGGCAAGATTCTCGCGCAGCACCGTGGCCGAAACCTCCGCCACGTGCTCCTGCAAGAGCCATCGCAGGCACCAGTAATGCTCCATGCGATTCTGGAATTCGGCGTATTGCGCATAGGTCACCTCGAAGTCCGCGGCGGCCGCGTAGAGCTCGGCATCGTTCTCGGCGTACGGCGGCTTCTCGCCCCTCACGAGCGCGATGAGCTGCCACTGGTTCACCAGATCGCTGTAGCGGCGAAGCGGCGAGCTGGCCCAGAGATACTGCTCGACGCCCAGCCCCTGATGCGGCTCGGGCCGAGTGCTCATCTTGACCTTCCCCGCCTGCTGCGTTCGATAGAGGCCAGGCGCCTGCTCGTCGGCGAGCAGCTTTCCCCACGTGCGGTTGACGTGAATCATCGACTCCGCCACGAGCTTGTCGAGTGGCGAGCCGCGCTGCCGCGGCACGATCGACACCATGCCGTCGGGCGCCGCGTCCCAGTCGACGCGAAAGCTGTAATCGATGCGCGGCACTTCGGCCTTGCCGCGCGCCGCCTCGAGCTTCTGCGCGAGCCGCCACAGCGTTCGCAGTTCGTCGGTCCATGGCGCCTCGGCAGCGCTCGTTGCGTACGCGAACTCATCGCCCACCTGATCGAGGCGCAGGTTCGCGGCGATCCGCACGCGCTCAAGCCGCGTCGAGTGCCTGAGTGGAGTGCCGTCGGCCGCGGTTTCGACGTAGAGCGACAGCGCGGGCGGCGTGGTGCCGGCGGCCAGCGTGAAGCGCGCAAGCACCGGCTCGGGGAGCATCGTGATCTTGCGTCCCGGCATGTACACCGTCGACAAGCGTGCGCGGGCGATCGCGTCGAGCGGCGTGCCGCGCGCGATCGCCGCGCCCGGCGCCGCGATGTGGATGCCGATCTCGAAGCGGCCGTCGGCGAGCGGCCGCACCGAGAAGGCGTCGTCGATCTCGGTGGTCGTCGCATCGTCGATCGAGAACGCTCGCACGGAAGCAAGGGGCAGCTCGGGCGCGTCGGGCGGCGCGCCGTACGGGGGAAACGCGGTCCCGCCGGGAAACGCGTCGAAGAGGAAGCGGTTGAAGTGGTACTCGTGCGTAGAGGGGATCGCACCGCACGCCGAGAGGAGCGCCAGCGGATTGGTCTGCAGCGCCTCGCATGCAGCGGCGAGCGCCCTCGTCTCCACCGCGAGCTTGTCGGGCTTGTAGAGGAGCGCGGGGAGCTTGTCGTTGAACGCTTCGGGAAGTCTGCGTTGCTTGAGTTCCTCCGCGTACGCGGCGACCTGATCCGCTTCGCGGAGCTTGCGCGCGACACCGGCGAGCGCGGCCTTGAGCGCGTCGCCCGGCGCCGCCTTGTAACGTCCCTTCCCCTTCTTGTAGAAGTGCATCGGCGAGGCGTGAAGGCAGATCGCAAGCGCGGCCGCCTCGGCGGGCTTCGGTGCTCGCCCGTAGTATTCGGCGGCGAGATCGGCAAATGCGAACTCGCGCCCATCGCTCGCTTCCCACAGAAAATTCGGATCGAGATTCGCGGCGAGCTTCTGCGCATCGGCGAGCATCGCCGCCGGCGCAGGCTCGCCGAAGCGCAACAGCACGTTGGAGGCCTTCACCTTCACGCGCTTGCCCGACACGGATTCGATCTGGAGCGAGGCGTCGTTGTCGGCGAGGATCGTGCCGGCCTTGAACGCGCCGTCGTCCTCGAAAAAGACGTGCATCAGCGTCGGAAGAGCAGCCTGTCGGACGGAAGCCACGCGCGTTGAATCGGACACCGCCGATTATAGCGTAGCGATGCCGCCGTTCCCGTTGCGAGACGGCGGGTCCGGACGCGTTGCCGGGCTACTTTACTCGACCGAAGAACGGATACTGAGGATCGTTGTAACCGGGCGTCGAAGGATGGCCAGGCGCTACGAGCGAATCGACGATCTTGTCGTCCTCGTCGTTCCACGGCGTGCCGACCGCCTCGACATAAGGTCGCCACTGGTCGAATGTGCGCGGGCCTCCAATCACAGTCGTTATGATGCGATTCGACCAGAGCCACGCCAGCGCGAACTGCATCAGCGTGCGTCCGGTCGCTCGCGCGTGCTTCTCGAGCGCCTGCGCGATCGCAAGCGATTCCTTGCGGAATTCCGTTTCGAGCATCCGCTTGTCCTTGCGCGCGACGCGCGAGCCCTCGGGAGCGGCGCCGCCCGGCGCATATTTGCCCGTCAGCAAGCCGCGGGCGATCGGCGAATACGGCGCCACGCCGAGCCCGTAGTAGTCGCACGCCGGCAGGATCTCGACCTCCGGCGTCCGGTTGAGCAGGTTGTAATACGGCTGGCACACGACCGGTCTCGGCAGCCCGAGCCGCTCGCACCAGCGGTTCACCTCCGCGATGCGCCAGCCGCGATAGTTCGACACGCCAAAATAGCGGATCTTGCCCGCACGGGTCAGGTCGCCGATCGCTGCCACCGTCTCTGCGACCGGCGTCTTCATGTCGTCTTTGTGCAGGTAATAGACGTCGATCCAGTCGGTGCCGAGTCGCTTGAGGCTCGCCTCGCACGCCTGCACAAGCCAGCGCCGCGAAAGGCCGCCGGTATGCGGGGTTTCGCCAATCGCCGACAGCACGTTGCCGGCCTTGGTCGCGACGATCCACCGATGGCGATGCGCACGTACCGCTTTGCCGACGATCTGCTCCGAAGCGCCGTCGGCGTAGGCATCGGCGGTATCGATGAAATTGACGCCCGAATCGAACGCGTGAGCGACGATCTCGTTCGCGACCGCGGCGTCGGCGCGATCGCCGAACATCATCGTGCCGAGACAGACGACCGACACCTCGAGGCCGCTCTCACCCAGCCTGCGGTATAGCATCGTAGCCTGAGCGCTCATCCTTGCCTCATTCGTTCGATGTTCGGCACTGGCAGCGCCCTACGCAGCACCGTTTCGCCGAGCCAGTCGGATGCGCGCCGGGCGCGCTCGGCAACCGCCTCGGCCGGCATCTGCAGATAGTCGTCGTTGTATACGTCGAAGCTGTAGTTGCCGCGGTAGCCGATCCTGTCGATCCGCGTAACGAGCTCCGCCAGGGCTTCGCTGTGCGCGCCTTCGCCGGGGAAGACGCGAAAGTGCGTCCCGGTCGCGTGCTGTTCCGCCGTCGAGCGAATCGCGTTCCACATGAAGTCGGAGAGTTGGACGAGAAGGATCTGCTGCGGATCGAGCGCGTCGATATCCTCTGCGGGCGTGCGCGCGACCAGCATATCGAACGAATCGATCGCCAAGCCGAGATTGGGGCAATCGGCGCGGAATACGATTTCGGCGCCGGTCGCGAGATCGCTGGCGGTCCGGCTACCGAGCCGTGGCTTGAAGCCGATCCGCACGCCCAGCGGGATCGCCAGAATGGCGAGCTTGTGCAGGTCGCTTGCCGTGCGCTCGACGTCCTGCGCAGCATGCGTGGACGTCGTCGCCTCAACCAGCAGAAGATCGCCACCGACTTCGCAGCAGACGGCAAGCATGGACTTCGCGACGTCGACCTTGTAGCGGTGGAGCCGGTCGTCAAGGCCTTCGAAGTCGCGCAGCGCTTCGAACCCGGTCACCCGCAGACCGCTGTCGCGAACCACGCGCGCGCCTGCGGCGCTGCCCTGCGGGTGGCCCACGATATCCGCGGCCGAGATCATGACCTGGGAAAAACCGGTCGCGGCGATAACCTCGAGCTTGCGCTCGAGCCTGCCAGCGAGCGAGGCGGTGTCCATGCCGAAATCGACGAAGTTCATGCCTGATGGGCTCGCCGGCCGTCGCTGTGGACGAGCTCGAACATTACGCTGCCGAGATAGGCTTTGGTCAAAGCGCCGCGCTCGCTGGCGTGAACGGCCTCCGACGCCAGAAACTCGACACCGCGCCGCTCGAGCTGCCTGACCGCGCCCGCCACGTCCGACGTTCCGAGCCCGATGCGCTGCAAATGCTCCTGCCAGTCGACATCGGACGCGGCCGCCTCCGGCTCGATCAGCTGGAGGTAGAAGCTGCGGCACGGGCTCTGGAGCAGCAGCCCCTTCGGCAAGATCCCGAAGCGAACGCTGTCCGGCAGCGGCGTGAAGCCAAGAAGCCGCGAGTAGAACTCGACCCAGTCCGGCGTGCGATCGGCGGCGATGTACTGCACGATGCCGAAAAAATGCAATCCTTCGATCGGGGTCGGAGGCGGCTTGACGGTAGGGATCGGGCGGAAATCGATGTCGTAAATGGAGAACTCGTCGTAGCGATCCACGAAGTAGATAAGACTCTCACCTACGCCGTGAATCGCAGGGATGTTGAGTTCCATTGCGCGCGCGCGCGCCGGAATCTCCCAGCCGCCGAGATCGAGCGCGCGACAAAACGCGCGATCGGCGTCGCGCACCCGGACCGCAAAGGCGCTGATCACGGGCCGTTCGACGGGTTGCACCGTGCGCGGAATGTCCGCCGCCTGCGCGTTGACGATCAGGTTCATCGACCCCTGGCGGTAGAGCTCCACTTCGCGCGAGCGATGCCGCGCCACGAGGTGGAATCCCATCGTCTCCAGAAAACCGCCCAGTGCCTGCGGTCGCGATGTAGCGAATTCGATGAACTCGATGCCGTCGAATCCAATGGGATTGGACGGTTCGGGAACAGCTTCACGTTCCAGCGGGTGGGTCATCGATCTTTCTCGCTATTCGTGCGTCCATACGGGCTAGGTTTCGCGCCGAGATCCCTCTTGCCCGCTAACCACCGAACATCATTCGCCGGGTCAGCCGAGCAACAGGGAGCCCAGCTCCATCGATGCTTCGTGTAGCGGCCGATAGAATTGCTCTGCCATGTCGCTCGCCGATAGCAGCCTGCCTTGAAGGATGATGTTGATGCCGGCCACGTAGTGACCGCCGACGTCACGCACCGGTACGGCGAGCGTACAAAGCCGCAGTTCCATCTGCTGGCTGGCGAACGCGAATCCGTTCGCTCGCACCGCTTCGATCGTCTCACGGATCTGCTCAGGAGTCGTCAGCGTATGGTCCGTATAGCGATGGAAGCGCGCCCGCGCCAGATACTTCTCCAGTTCGTCGGCGGGCAGATGCGCGAGCAGCACCTGGCCGATCGAGGTGCAGTAGGCGGCTAGCCGCCGGCCGACGTTGAGCGCAGGCGACATGATGCGCGACGAAGACGAGCGCGCGAGGTAGACGATCTCGTCGCCGTCCAGGATCGCCAGCGAGCACGCTTCGCGCAAGGATTCACCGAGCCGGTCGAGGATCGGTTGCGCGAGCACCGCGAGCGGCGAGGACGACAGATACGCGTGGCTGATCGAGAGCACGCGTGGCCGAAGGTAGAAGTGACGGGCGTCGTCCGCCGCGACGAACCCCAGCTTTTCGAGCGTATGCAGGCTCCGCCGGGCAGAGGCGCGCGGAATCCCCGTGCGATGACTGACCTGGGCGATCGACATCCGGCGCTTCTTGTCGGACAAGGCAAGGAGCACGGCGAGGCCGCGCGCCAGCGCAGTGACGAAATCGGAATCGTCGGCGAAGCGGGCAATGGTGTCGGCGGACAGCAGATCGGGATCGAAGAGCGGCTGCGGCGCAATTGGCGCCACGGACACAGGGGACACGCTCTTCACCGCAACCGGTTTGGCGACAGCCAGGCGCCGAGTCATGGACGAACCTTATCGAGGCGGAGTGGGTAGGCTGAGCTCGGAATCGCAGTTCGCGTAGCGCCCATAATGTCCTAAATCATCGGTGGATGCTAATCTGAGTCCCAGTTCAAATGCAAATTGTGGGCGCTCCACGCCCATATTATCGGTATGCGCCCTTGACGGGCGATTTCACCCCGCCTATCGTCGCACGTAACGTGGCGACACGAGGCGCAGACCGCTCTCGCCGCTAGTGCGCACGAACCCGCGGGCCCCGCGCATGACAGGAGGCGATCGAGGGATGACAAGGGCAAAGCCGATCATGCTGCATGGCAAGCCGGTGGCGGGCGGTGCGATGCCTGTGATCTGCACGCCGCTGGTTGGGCGCACCCGCGAGGACGTGCTCGGCGAAATCGCCGCTGTGCTGCCGAAGAAGCCAGACGTCGTCGAATGGCGCGTCGACTTCTTCCGCGACATCGACGACACCGCCCTCGTCATCGACACCGCGCGCGCCCTGAAGAGCGCGGCGGGAGGCGTTCCTGTTCTCTTCACCCGCCGCTCGGCGAGCGAAGGCGGCGAGCAGGTCGCACTGTCCGATACCCGCATCGTCGAGCTCTACGAGGCGGTGTGCGCCGCGCGCTGCGTGGACCTCATCGACTACGAGCTCTCCAATCCCGGCGACGCGTTCAAGCGGTTGCGCGACGCTTCGCGCGCGCACGCGATCGCGATGGTCGGCTCGTACCACAACTTCCAGTCGACGCCGCCCCGCGAGGCACTGGTCGCGAAGTTCCGCGACGCGCAGGCAAGCGGCGCCCACGTCGGAAAGGTCGCGGTCATGCCGAAATCGGCGAGCGACGTCCTGACGCTCCTCGCGGCCACCTTCGAAGCGAGCGCTTCGCTCGACATTCCGCTCATCAGCATGTCGATGGGCGCCTACGGCAGCGTGTCACGGATGGTCGGCGGCGTCTTTGGCTCCGCACTCACCTTCGCCGTGGGCAAGAGCAGCTCCGCGCCCGGGCAGATGCCGATCGAGGAGTTGCGCGCGGTCCTTGCGACGGTGCGCCGGTCTACGGGTACCGGCTGATACACAAACCCGCCAGTGAAACACGAACGGATACAGAGGACTTGGAGATGGCGACGACAACCGAGGTAAAAAAGGGCATCAGCGACGAGCAGCAGCAGGAGCTCGACCAGGCGTTCGAGCGCGCGAAGAAGGCGCTCGCGATCATCGAGACATATGACCAGGCGCGCGTCGACCGACTGTGCCAGGCGGTCGCGTGGGCCGTGGCCAACAAGAGGACGTTCACGCGGCTCGTCGACATGGGCATCGAGGAGAGTGGTCTCGGCGACGCGGTCTCCCGCATGGGCAAGCGCATGAAGATTCGCGGCGTGCTGCGCGATGCGCTGCGACAGAAGAGCGTGGGAGTGATCGAGGAGCTGCCCGAGAAGGGCATCGTGAAGTACGGCAAGCCGGCGGGCATCATCGCCTGCATCGTGCCGACGACGAACCCCGACCTCACGCCCGCCGGCAACGCGATCTACGGGATCAAGGCGCGCGACGTCGTGATCTTCTCCCCGCATCCGCGCTCGAAGAAGACGTCGTTCGAGACGGTGCGGCTCATGCGCGAGGCGCTCGAGCGCGAAGGCGCACCCGCCGACATCCTGCAGTGCCTGACGAAGGTGAACATCCCGATGTCGCAGGCGCTGATGGCGCGGGCCGACCTCGTGATCGCGACGGGCGGCCAGCCGATGGTGCGCGCAGCGTATAGCTCCGGCACACCGGCGTATGGCGTGGGTGCCGGCAACTCGACCATGATCATCGATGAGACCGCGAACATCGAGGAGGCGGCGCGCAACACGCGGCTATCGAAGACCTCCGACTTCGGCTCGGGCTGCTCGGCCGACGGCAACCTCATCATCGAGGCGTCGATCTTCGACCGAATGCTGAAGCAACTGCAGGTCGAAGGCGGCTACCTCGCGAGCGACAAAGAAAAGACTGCGCTTCGCCGGGCGATGTGGGACGACGAAGGGCATCGGACGCCGAACACGGTCGCGATCGCGCCGCAGCAGCTCGCGAAGATCGCAGGCTTCTCGATCCCGGCCGACCGCAAGTTCATCATCGTCTACGGCGACAGCATCGGGAAGGAACACCTGTTCTCGAGCGAGAAGCTGACAACGCTCCTCGCGGTCTACACGTACAGGGGCTTCGACCAGGCGCTCGAGATGATGCGCGGCATCTATGAGGTAGGCGGCAGGGGGCACTCGTGCGGCATCTACTCGTTCGATCAGGATCACATCTGCCAGCTCGCGCTCGCGGCGCCGGTGTCGCGGATCATGGTGCGACAGCCGCAATCGAAGGCCAACGCAGGGGCGTTCAACAACGGCATGCCGATGACCTCGAGCCTCGGTTGCGGCACGTGGGGCGGCAACATCGTCTCCGAGAACGTACACCTCAAGCACTACATGAACACGACCTGGGTGTCGGTACCGATCAAGGAAGATCGGCCCTCCGACGAGGAGCTCTTCGGCCCGTTCTACGACCCGGTGCTCGAAGAAGAATCCGAGAAGGTGACCACATCCGAGACCGTCACGACCTGAGTTGCGCCGATGAGCTCGGCCTGCCGCACACATGACAACCAAGACGCCTGAAGAGCTGCTCGCCGACGCGAGTGCCTGGTGGGACACGTCGATCATCGACATCCACCCCGGCAAGATCGCGATCCGTGGCTATCCGATCGAGCAATTGATCGGGCGCGTACGCTTTCCCGAGATGATCTGGCTGATGCTGCGAGGCGAGTTGCCGTCGCGCGCGCAGGCTGACTTGCTGGAAGCCGCGCTCGTTCCCGGCGTCGACCACGGCCCGCACGCGCCTTCGATCGCCATCGCCCGCATGGCGGTCACCTGTGGGCTGCCGGTCAACGGCGCGATGGCCTCGGCGATCAACGTTCTCGACGACGTGCACGGCGGCGCAGGCCAGCAATGCATGGAGCTTTATCGAGCGATCGACGCCGAAGCTGGCTCCGAGGGCAACCTGGTGCACGCGGCGGCGAGCGTCGTCGAGCGCCATCGCGAAGCGGGCGAGAAGGTTGTTCCGGGATTCGGTCATCGTTTCCATCCGGTCGATCCGCGAACCGCGCCGCTGTTCGATCTCGTTGCCAAAGCGGTTGAGGAGCGCGCGGTGAGCGGCCGCTACGCTGCCATCGGGCACGCTGTCGAGAAGGCGCTCGAGGCGTCGAAGAAGCGGCACATCCCGATGAACATCGACGGCATCACCGCGGTGATCTTCTGCGAGCTCGGGTTCGAACCGGAGCTCGGTCGCGGACTGTTCATCCTGTCACGCGCGGTGGGCATTCTGGCGCATGCGTGGGAACAGAAGCAGCGCGGCCGCCGGATCATGGGACCTATGCCGCGTGAGATTTCGTATCGCTACAGCGGGCCGGCGCGTCGCGACGTGCCCCCGCGCGACGCCTCTGCATCGAGGAGAGAAACATGAAAGATCTTATTTCGCGCCAGCTGGTGAAGTACCTCGAGGCCCGCGGCGTCGAGCACGTGTTCGGGCTATGTGGGCACACTAACATCGCCGTGCTCGCGGAACTGGAGAAGAGCCGCATCAAGTTCGTCAACGTCCGCCACGAGCAGATCGCCGCGCACATGGCCGACGGCTACGCGCGCGCGAAGAAGCAGACGGCGGTGGTGCTGTCGCACCTCGGCCCCGGGCTCACGAACGCGGCGACCGGCGTGGCGAACGCCGCGCTGGACTCGATCCCAATGGTCGTGATCGCCGGCGACGTCCCCACGCACTATCACGGCAAGCATCCCCACCAGGAGGTCAACGCCCACGCAGACGCGTCGCAGTACGAGATCTACCGGCCTTTCGTCAAGCGCGCCTGGCGCGTCGACCAGCCGCATCTGTTCCCCGAGGTCATCGGCAAGGCGTTTGCGCTCGCGGAGAGCGGACGTACGGGTCCAGTGCTCGTGGACGTGCCGATGGACATCTTCAGCAAGGAGATCGACGTCGCGCTGTTCGATCGGGTGCGACATAACGCGAAAAAACTGCGCAAGCCTTCGCTCGACGACGATACCGCCGCCGAGATCGTGAAGAGGCTCGTGTCGGCCAGGCACCCCGTGCTCTACGTCGGCGGCGGCATCATGCTTGCCGACGCGACCGAGGAACTCCGCGAATTCGTCGATCACATGCAGATCCCCGTCGCGCACACCTTGATGGGCAAGGGGGCACTGCCCGACGATCATCCGTTCGTGCTGGGCATGACCGGTTTCTGGGGAACGAAGTTCATCAACAACCAGTGCCGGAGCGCCGACTGGATTCTCGCGCTCGGCACGCGCTTCTCGGAGGCGGATTGCAGCTCGTGGGAGAGTGAATACACGTTCGACATTCCGCCGACGAAGCTGATCCAAATCGATGTCGATCCGGCGGAGATTGGACGCAACTACCCCGTCGACTTTGGTGCCATCGCCGATCTGAAGCAAGCGCTCATCGTGCTAAATCGCGTGGTGCGCAAGGTTGTCCCGGACGGCATCCGGCGACCAGCGCTGGCGAGCGAGATCGCCGCGGTGCGCGCGGCGTTCGTCGAGGGCAACCGCAAGCACATGGAGAGCGACGCGTATCCGATGCGGCCCGAGCGCATCCTTGCCGACGTGCGGGCGGCGCTTCCGCGCGACGCGCTGATCACGACCGACGTCGGCTGGAACAAGAACGGCGTAGGCCAGCAGTTCCCAATCCTGACTCCCGGGACGATCTTAACGCCCGGCGGCTACGCGACGATGGGCTTCGGCGCGCCGGCGGCTCTCGGCGCGAAGCTCGCGCGGCCCGACCGCGTGGTCGTCGCGCTCGTCGGCGACGGCGGGTTCGGCCAGAACCCAGCGCTCCTCGCCACCGCCTTCGAGCAGGACATCCCGGTGGTCTGGATCGTCATGAACAACTTCGCGTTCGGCACGATCGCCGGGCTCGAGAAGGCGCACTACGGCACGACATACGGCACGGTGTTCGAGAAGGACGGCAAACCGTACTCGCCAGACTACGCTGCGATCGCCAAGGGGTACGGCATCGACGGCGTGAAGATCAACACGGCGGCCGAGTTCAAGCCTGCGCTCGAGCGCGCGATCGCGTCGCGCAAGCCGTTCGTGATCGACGTCGCCATGCTGAACGAGCCGGTCCCCACCGCGGGCCACTGGAACATCATGGACATCTACTCGCCGAGCAGGAAGGTGCATCACGTGAGCACCGGCGGGGCGGTCCACGCCTAGTAGGCGCGAAAGCGCTGAAGGAGGAACCATGAAACACGACTACTCACTTGCTCACCTGACCGTGCTCTCACTCACGCCGCCTCAGGTGGTCGACGTGGCCGCGCGTACCGGCTACCGGTACGCGAGCCTGCGCATGACCCGGGTCACCGCCTCTGAGCCGTTGTACGACCTGGCGCGCGATCGCGCATTGCTTAAGGAGACCAAGACGCGGCTCGACGATACAGGCATCGACGTGCTCGATGTGGAACTCTTTCGAATGGACCCGAAGCTGGGCGCCGATGACTTCGCCGCCGAGCTGCACGCCACCGCGGAGCTCGGCGCAACCAATATCATCGCGCAGCTTCCCGATCCCGACCGCGAGCGCGCGACCGAGCGCTTTGCCCGGCTGTGCGATCTCGCGAAGCCGCTCGGCGTCTTCGTCAATCTCGAGTTTCCGCACTGGACCGAAACTGGAACGCTCGCCGAAGCGGTGAGGATCGTGCGCGCCGTGAACCGCTCGAACGCGGCCATTCTGGTCGACATGCTGCACATGGCGAGATCGGACTCGAGCTGCGACGACCTCCGCAAGCTTCCGCGCGAGTGGTTTCGCTTCGCGCACGTGTGCGACGCCGAGAAGCAGTGTCCGCCGACGCTCGAGGACATCATCCGAACCGCACGGGACGAGCGATTGTTCCCTGGGGAAGGAACCATCGACGTGCGCGGCATCCTCGCCTGCATGCCCGAGAACATTCCGTACTCGCTGGAAATTCCGAGGGTCGCTTTGACCAAAGCGGTCGGGCCGGAGGAGGTGGCGCGGCTCGCGATCCGCGTTGCGCAAAGCCTTCTCGACGATCGGCCCAAGCGGACCAGTGCCCGGCCTGCATCGGCCGGGGCGCCGGCCTACACTCCCGCCGCGCCTTGAGCGAGACAAGAGCAGCAAGAGTCAATAGGATCCCATTGTCAATCGTCGGCGAGGTATTGTTTCTCTCCTCGTCGACCTAATAGGAGGAGGCGTCATGGATTCTGGTTTCGATCGTCGGTCATTCCTTGTCGCGACCGGCTCGCTGTTGGCGGCCGGCGCATTACCAGCCGCACTTGCCCAGGGGAAGACCAAGCTGCGGTTTTCGTGCGCGTTCACGGAGCAGGATCCGCGTGCGGATGCCTATAAGGCGTTTGCGGCGTCCATCAAGGACAGCTTCGATTTCGAGCCGTACTGGGCCAACACGCTGTTCAAGCAGGGAACGGAACTGGTCGCGCTTCAGCGCGGCAACCTCGAGATGGTCAACCTCGCCCCGCAGGATATTTCCAAGCAGCTTCCCGCGTGGTCGCTGATGACCTCGGCGTACCTGTTTCGCGACGCCGACCACCTGAGGAAGACGTTCAAAAGCGACGTCGGCCGCGACTTCATCAAGATGGCTCGCGACCAGCTGGAGATCCAGATCGTTACGCCCGTGTACTTCGGATCCCGCCATGTCAACCTGAAGCCCGACAAGACTATTCGCACGCCGGCCGATCTCGCCGGGATCAAGCTGCGCATGCCGCCGGGCGAGTTCTGGCAGTTCCTGGGCGAATCCATCGGCGCGAGCCCGACGCCCGTCGCTTTCGCGGAAGTCTACACGGCTCTGCAGACCGGTGTCATCGACGGCCAGGACAATCCCCTCGTCACCACGAAGGTGATGAAGTTCTACGAAGTGACCACGCAGTTCGTGCTTACCGGCCACGTGGTCGGTTACGACGTGATGGCCGTTTCGAAGAAAGTCTGGGACGCGATGTCTCCCGCGCAGCAAGGCCAGTTCCAGGCTGCGGCCGAGAAGGCGATGGACGACTACACCGCCAAGTACATCGGTCTGGAGAAGGAGGTCGTCGACTTCCTGAAGGCGCAGGGCAAGAAAGTCTACACTCCCGACTTGAATGCGTTCCGGGCCTATGCGCAGAAGAAGTACGTCGACAAGTACGGGCAGGATTGGCCCAAGGGCGCGCTCGAGCGGATCAATGCGCTGTAGCCGCACTTGCCGTTGAGCCGAGTGCGCGAGCCGGCTTTCCTGCGGCCGCTCCGGTCGTTGGCGAACAACGTCGCCGTCGCGCTGATGGCGACGATGTTCGTCTGCTTTCTGCTGCAGATTTTCTTTCGCTACGTCCTTAACCGTCCATTGGGTTGGACGGAAGAGGTAACCGTGCTCTGCTGGGTCTGGGTGGTCCTGTGGAGCGCCGCGTTCCTGCTCTCCGACGCGGAAGAGGTTCGCTTCGACATCGTTTACTCTGCCGTGCCGCGAGGCGTTCGACGAGTCTTCGTGGTCGTCTCCAGCGTCGCGCTGATCGTCCTCCTGGCGATATCCATCCCGGCCACCTGGCGCTACATCGCGTTCATGAAACGCGAGCACTCCGCTTATCTGCACGTTCGCTTCGACATCCTCTATTCGATCTACCTCGTCTTCGTTGCCGTCGTAATCGTCAAGCACATCCGCCTGGCCGTGCTCGCGATCCGCCGCCCCCGGAAAGTGGACGAGGAATTGAAGCCGGAGGAGCCCCTGGCATGACCCCCTTCACGATGTGCATCATCGTGCTGGTGTCGCTGGCAGTGCTCGGGCTGCCCATCGGCCTCTCGATGCTTGCCGCGTCCGTGTTCTATCTCGCGTTCGCGGGTCTGGACCTCGGCACCGCCGCGGAACAAATCCTCAACGGTCTGTACAACAGCTACGTCCTGCTCGCCGTGCCGCTGTTCATCCTCGCGGCCGACCTCATGAATACCGGCAGTCTGACGGACCGGCTGCTCAAGTTCTGCCTGGTGCTGGTCGGACGCTTCCGGGGCGGCCTCGGGCACGTCAACGTGGTCTCCAACGTGATCTTCGCCGGCATGTCGGGGTCGGCGATCGCCGACGCGGTGGGGATCGGCCGGGTCATCATCGGCATGATGACGCGCGAGGGACGATATCCCGTGGCGTACGCCGCCGCGATCACGGCATCGGCTGCCATCATCGGGCCCATCATCCCACCTTCGATCCCGATGGTGGTCTATGCGCTCGTGGCGGACGCATCGATCGGATACCTGTTCCTCGGCGGCGTGATTCCCGGCCTGATGCTTGGCGTCGCATTCATGATCATGAACACGGTAATCGCGCGCCGGCGCAATTATCCGGTCGAGCCGCCGATTGCCTTGCGCGAGATTCCGAAGGTTACGGTCTCCGCGTTTCCGGCCCTGCTGCTGCCCGTCATCCTGCTCTTCGGCATTTACGGCGGGGCCATGACGCCGACCGAGGGCGCGGCGGCGGCCGCCGCGTACGCCTTGCTCGCGGCGGCCCAGATCTATCGCGCGATGACGTTCAGGCAGCTCTACGAGGTCCTTCTCTCGAGCGCGAAGGCGACCACCTCCGTCGGCATGCTGATCGCTGGCGCCCTGGTGTTCAACTACGTGGTCACGATCGAGAACATTCCCGCATCAGTAGCCCAGTTCATGAGCGGCTTCCATGTCTCGCCGATCGGCTACCTGCTGCTCATCAACGCGATTCTTCTCGTGCTTGGCTGCCTGCTGGAAGGCACGACGATCCTGCTCGTCATCGTACCCATCATGATTCCGACCGCAAAGGCTCTGGGCATCGACCTCGTGTTCTTCGGCGTCGTCGTCGTGATCAATATCATGATCGGACTTCTGACGCCGCCGTTCGGCCTGCTGCTTTTCGTCGTGGCGAACATGACGAAGCAGCCGCTGGCCGTCATCGTCCGCGAGTGCGCGCCGTTCATCGTCGCGTCGGTGGTCGTGCTCGCGATCTGTGTGTTCGTACCCGACACCATCCTCTGGCTGCCGAGAATGCTCGGATATAAGGGCTGACCCGCGCCAGGCGCGCAGTCGCCGACCGTTCAGCGAGCAGAGCCTGCGGAGAGCTCGGCGCCCGCCCTTTTTTCGAGGCGCAACGACCAGAGCACGCTCGCGCCCATGAGGGCTGCAGCGACGAACAGCGAGCGCTGGAAGTCTTCGAGAACCAGTTGCGATCCGCCCCGCTGGAGCTGGAACAAGCTCAGGGACAACGTGGCGACTGCGACGGCGACCGCGCCTGCCGCCTGCTGCGCGATGGCGGCAAGCGTCGTGGCGCTCGCGCGCAGGCTTTCCTGCACATCGGCAAACGCAAGCGTGTTGGTCGAAGTGAAATTCATCGAACGGGTCATTCCGGCGAGGAACAGCACCGCGCAGGTCACCGCGAGAGGCACGGCACGCGATAGCAGCCCGCAGGCCACCAGCGTCGCCACGCACAGCACACCGTTCAGCAGAATGACACGCCGAAAGGCAAAGCGATGCAGAATCGGGGTCGTCGCGCTTTTCATGGCCAGATTTCCAGCCATGTAGGCGAGCAGCATGAGCCCGGCTTCGACGGCGCTTTCACCCAGGCCGATCTGGAACATCAACGGGAGCAGAAACGGCGTCATGCTGATGGCGATGCGGGCGAGGAAACCCGCGGAGAGGGTGCTCAGAGCAAACGTAGGGATCCTGGCGGCGGCGAGATCGATTATCGGCTTCGAATGGCGCAGGGCGCGGCGCACTGCCGCGAAGCCGAATGCGATCGCTACCGTGACGAAGCAAGCGCTGGATATTACGGGTGTGTTCGTCCGGGAGAACAGCGCCAGTCCGTAAATCAGCGCAGCAAGCGACCCACTGGTCAGCGCGAAGCCGAGCGCATCGAATCGCGCGCGCTCCGCCGGTGATTGGCGCGGCACGAAGCGCAACACGAGCCAGACTCCCAGCAGACCGAAGGGAAGATTCAGCAGGAAGATCCAGCGCCAGCTCGCATAAGTCGCGAGATAGCCGCCGAGCGGCGGTCCGATCACCGGGGCGATGAGGGCCGGCCAGACGATAATGCCGATGGCGTCGATGATCCTCTGCTTCGGGGCCCCGCGCAGAACGATCAGGCGCCCGACCGGCGACATGAACGCGGCTGCGGAGCCCTGGACCGCTCGAGCGGCGATCAACGCCGTCAAGGAGGCACTCATGCCGCAGGCGAGCGACGCCGCCGTGAAGCACGCGATCGCGGCGGCGAACACGTTGCGCGCGCCGAAGCGATCGCTCGCCCAGGCGGCGGCAGGCAGGAAGACGGTGACTGCGACGAGATAGACGGTGATGCTGTCGGCCAGCGCGAGCGCCGAGGCCTGGAGGTCCTGCGCCATCGCCGGCAGCGCCGTTGCGACGATGGTGCCATCCAGGGTCTCCATGAAGAAGGCGGCGGCAACGATCAGCGGAATGCGGCGCGAGAACGGCGGCAGTTGTGTCTGATCGCTTTCTGGGCTTTCGGCGCGTTCCATCAAGTGTGTCGGGCAAAAGTTCAAGTTCGCTACGCGATCTTCGCGTCCGCGTCCAGCAGGACTTCCGCGGTGTACGCCGGCGCGCGGTTTGCGACTCGATCCGGCTCGCCCCTCATGGAACTGGAGGCCGGATCGAGTACTCGTATCGTTGCTTGGGAATGCCTATGCTTCTGTACCCTATGATAGGACCTATCGTCTCGGCGCAGTGAGCTTCGAATGATCAGCGCCAAAGACCCCCCTGATTGCTCACGTCGGCTATCCGACCGAGACGTTCAAGGCGCCTCTCATCTATAACCCACGGTTCGACGCCCACGGCATCGATGCGGTCGTCGTGCCCATGGGCGTCAAGGCCGAGGACTGTCCAGCGACGCTGCGGGCGCTTTTCAGAATGACCAACATCCGCGGCGCGCTGATCACGATGCCGCACAAGGTCGCGACGCTGGGACTTGCCGATGGGGCGAGCATTACGGCCAAGATCGCCGGCTCCGCCAACGCGCTCCGCAAGGATACGAACGGGAAGCTCATCGGCGACATGTTCGATGGGACCGGCTTTACGCGAGGGCTCGCCCGCAAGGGCTTCAAGTTCAACGACGCGAAATGCCTCGTCGTCGGGACGGGCGGCGCGGGCTCCGCGATTGCCGCGTCGCTCGCCGCCGACGGCGTCGCCTCGCTCACTTTATTCGATACGAATGCCGCATCCGCACAGGCGCTCCGCGAGCGCCTCAAGCTGCATTACGGCAAGCTCGACGTGCGTGTCGGTCGGCCCGTCGTTGCCGGCCAGGACCTCGTCGTCAACGCCACGCCAATCGGCATGAAAGACGACGATCCCTGCCCTTCGACGTTGCTCCGCTCGCGCCTTCCAGCTTCTCCCCCCGACGAGCTGCGCGCCGTGGCCAAAGGTCGCGTACTGAAAGCTGCCGAGGCGCTGGTTCGCGCCCGCCGTGGGCGGGTAGCCATGTAGGCCGGGGCCCGTACGGGCTTGACACCGGGAGCGTTCGGGTTAAGCATTACATCTTGTGGCGCACGGGTTGAGGGCGTGCGCCACGGCCTATTGGCAAAACTGTCGCAAGGCAGTGACGCAAAGCCTCCGGCCCGGGTATGCACGCGGGTAGCGGGGTTGCCGGCGGGAAACCGTCGTCAAGCGGAATCGGATCCACGTCACTGCCCCGCGGCATTCGTTGGGGAGGCGAATGTGGACTTGTCCGATGCTGGCTCAACCCATCCAGACGCAAAGCCCGGAGCGCGAGGCGCCGCGAAGATCCGCCGCTTGATCGCTGATCAGCAATGCTTCGGCCTCGGCGCAAAAGCTTTCCACGACGGCGCAGAGCGCACGCTCGGTCGTGTATCCGGGCCGGCCGCGGAGCCGGCGCGGATCGACGTGCACAGCCTCAGCGAAGATTTCCGACTCGACCCCGATGCCAGCTGGCGGCTGCTGCGCGCCTTGCTGGCCGGCGGCCTCCTCCTCTCGGCCGGTCCCGGCAGTTATCGGCCGACTGCGCGGTTTCGGGAATATGCGCAAGCCAAGGTCGTCATGCCGCTGACTCGCGCGCGCGCCAAGGATCTGCTCGACGGCGTGCGCAAGGTCGCCGCGCGCGTCAATGCCAACTGGACGCGGAATCCCTACCAGATCAGGCTAATCCTCGTGTCTGGCAGCTACATGAGCCGCACGCAGCGCCTGCCGGAGGTTTCCCTCTGGCTCATCCTTCGCCGACGCAACGAAGTAAGGGCCAGGCGCGAGGATCGGATGAGCAAGAGCGACGCCATGCGCCAGATCGCGGCGGCGCTGCGAGAACTGAGCTCCTTCCTCATCGTGCGCGTCGCACAGGACAGGCAGGGCGTGCCACGGCCATTCGGCGTCGTGTTCGAGGCCGACGATGATTTCCCCGATTCGACCCACTCCTGGGAACGGTTCCGCGAGTGGGGCGCGTCGATCAGCCGGCGGCTGTCGTTGAAGTAGGAAAGGCTGTTCTTCAGACCCTGTGCGTGACCGTAAACGAGGTCACGACGGGCTTCGCAGCGCCCTTGGGCGTGATGATGACGCGAATGGCGTAATCGCCCGACCAGGGGAATACGAACAGCTCGCTGTAGTCGGCAAGCCCGCCGGCCTGGGTGTGCAGCAGGGGTTTCTTCTCCACGTGCCCGCGGGGATCGGTCACTTCGATCGCGACCTCGGCGTCACCGATGCGCTTACCGCTTTTCTCATCGTCGAGAGCGATCAGCAGATGCTGCGAACCGGAAGGCGGATGAAGCGGATGAGCATCGCGATGACCGTCGGCGCGCAACGCCTGCTCGGCGGTCATGATCCCGAAGTTGACGACGAGGCCGCTGACCGTCTTCACCTGTTGCGCGTCGGCCGGCCACGCGAGCACAGCAGCCGCCAGAGCGGCCGCTGACAGACACCAGCGTTGCAGAGCGGTCACGAAGCTAAAGTATGCTTTTCCGCGCGATCGCTCTTGACCCAGGTCAAAAGCCGTCCGCTTTGCACGGACATCGTTTCGGCGCAGCATCTGCACCGAACCCGGACCGCGGGGCCGAGGGGAAATGCGTGAGCTCGACAAACCGATGAAACGAGGCACGCGCGGCATGATGATCTCGTGCACCGTCGCGAGGCGATGGACCATCCGGACCCTCGTGATCTGGCTTCTTGCCGGCGGCCTGGCAGCCGCCGCGGAATCGCCGATTCGCAGCATCGAGGTCGTGCGCTCCGGGGATGCCTACGTCGCCAATCTCGTGATGTTCGCACCTGTCCCTGGCAGTCTTGCCTGGAAGGTGCTCACCGACTTCGAGCATCAACCCGAGTGGGTGCCCAACCTGCGCGAAAGCAAGATCATCGAGAGCGACGGGAACGCGCTGACCATCGAGCAGCGTGGCGTGGCAAGGTTTGGGATCGCGAGCTTCCCCTACGTCAGCGTGCGGCAAATTGTGCTCGACCCGGAGCGGACCG
>DATJWL010000157.1:0-3958 GCA_035501215.1 Casimicrobiaceae bacterium | reverse complement strand
GGACGCCCGGAATAACCGGCAAACTCGGCAGCATCGCGTTGATGTTGGCAAGCTCGGCGGCGAAATTCGGGTCCGAGCTGGTTGCCGTCGTGCCGTACTCGATGTCCCAGATCGCCGCCTGTAGCGCGGCCGAGAAGAGGTTCGAGGGCGAGCTGAGCATTACCGCATTGCCATACGCCGCGAGCGCTTCGATATCGGCGATTTGCGTGGCGGTAAGCGGATTGGAAGTCGCGGGGCTGCTGCCGCTGTTATCCGTCGATAGCGGGCCCGTGGTATAGGTGTAGCTGCCTCCGATGTTCACGGTGTGGAACAGGTCAACGCACCAGGTATCCAGGGTGCCGATGTCCGTTGTTAGCACAATCTGTCCCGCGATGCCGATCGAGTCTGAGCCCGCGCCGAAAATGCCCCCGGTCAAGGTAATGCTCTCGGAATAGGGCACTTCGACATCCGTAACATGGATGATCGTCGCTAATGCCGGCGACCCCAGTACCAGCGCCATCGCGCCGATAAGCGCCGCAGCCGTTCGTTTTGCGATTGAATTTATGTTCATGGCATCTCCCGCGCGATTCGAGAGCAAGAAGTGAGCCCAGAAACGCAAATCATTGTCGCGCTTGTAGTTGTAGCTAGCTTGGCGGGTCCGTCACGCCGTCGCTGTAAAAACGCACGACACTTCGGTTAGCCCTGTGCTCGACAATAAGAATGGAACAGCGACGTCACCTGTCGTGTCGTTCGATATCGCAGCCCGACGCGGTTCACCGCTGTGGCTTGCGGCCGCGATCGGGCCTGCGTGCATCGCGCGCTCGCCGAGGACTAGGGAACCGCGGCAGAGATCGCAGCGCGCCACGGCTTTCGCAGCTCCACGACCTTTGCGCTCGAATTTCGGAGGCGCTTCGGAACGGCGCCCAAGAACGTCAGGATTGTCAGACTTGTTGCCCGAAGCGGCTCAAATCTGAAAGCATGACGCCCCGGCTCGTTCCGGACCGGCGATAAACCGAGGTTTGATGATGCGCACATACGTCCTGCGCGCACTTGCGCTGTGCGTTGCAATCCTCCTGAGCGCGGCACCCGCTTACGCGCAGAGCGTCGTTGCAGATGACGAAGCCGCGGGTGGCGGCGTGATCGTCAAGTTCAAGGGCAGCTCGTCGCTCGCCAGCGCGGACGCGCTGCCGGCGACGGAGCGGCTCGCCAAGCGCGCACAGGGCCTCGCTCAGAGGTTGCGTCTCGACGTGAGCGCAGGCCCGGCGATCGCCGAGCGAACGCAGGTCGTCTACGCGAGCAGCGTGAGCTCGACGGAGCTGGCTCGACGGCTCGCGCTCGAGGACGACATCGAATACGCCGTCCCCGACGGACGCAGGCGAATCGTCACTGCTCCCAACGATCCGCTGTACGCGAACGGTGTTCCGGGCAAGGGGCCGGCGGTCGGCCAGTGGTACCTGCGTGCGCCGGCCGGTGCCGTGCAATCGTCGCTCGACATCGAGACGGCATGGAACGTCACGCAGGGCAATCCGAGCGTCGTCGTCGCGGACATCGATACCGGCGTGCGCTACGACCACCCTGACCTGCTGGCGGTGGCCGACGGCGGCAAGCTGCTGCCGGGCTACGACATGGTGAGCAATCCGTTGGTCGCAAACGACGGCGACGGCCGCGATGCCGATGCGTCCGATCCCGGCGACTGGGTGACGGCCGGCGAGGCAAACAAGAAAGGCGGGCCGTTTTATCGCTGCGGAGATTTCGATCCCAGCAGTGGAATGTACCTTGCGCAGAACAGCTCGTGGCACGGCACGCAGGTGGCGGGGATCATCGCGGCAATAACCAACAACGGCATCGGGATGGCGAGCGTCGGTCCCAACCTGCGATTGCTTCCGGTGCGGGCGCTGGGCAAGTGCTACGGCTTCGACTCCGACATCATCGCTGCCATGCTCTGGGCGGCCGGGATCGCCGTTCCGGACGCGCCGCCGAACCCGACGCCTGCGCGCGTCATCAACCTGAGCCTCGGCGGCCCGGGCGCGTGCACCTCGGCATACGCGGATGCGATAAGCCAGATCACCGCGGCGGGAGCCGTAATCGTGGTGGCCGCAGGCAACTCGGAGGGCTCGGCCGTCGGCGCGCCGGGCAACTGCAGCGGCGTGATCGCCGTGGGGGGTTTGCGCTACGTCGGGACGAAAGTAGGCTTCTCGAGTCTCGGCCCCGAAGTCGCGATCAGCGCACCCGCCGGCAACTGCGTCAACACGGCTCCCGGCACGCCGTGCCTGTATCCGATATTGACTACGTCGAACTCCGGCACAACCACGCCGGTCGCGCCGATCTACACGGACAGCTACAACACGACACTAGGGACGAGCTTCTCGGCGCCGATGGTCGCGGCCACGGCCGCATTGCTCCTGTCCGTGCAGCCGACGCTCACACCGCAGCAGGTGAGGATCATGCTCCAGTCGACGGCGCGACAGTTCCCCACGACGAGCGACAGCGCGGGCGTGCCGCTGTGCACGGCCCCGCAATACGACAGCTATGGCAATCCGATCGCGCAGGACGAATGCATCTGCACGATCGACACCTGCGGCGCGGGTATGCTCAACGCGGGTGCCGCCGTCACGGCCGCGGCCGCTGGTCTCGCCGCAGCGAGCGTCCAGGCGCAGGGTCTCTGGTGGGCCGCACCCGCGGCGTCCGAATCCGGGTGGGGAATCAACTTCGCGCACCAGGGCGACACCATCTTCGCGAGCTGGTTCACCTACGATTCGAACGGCAAGGGCTTGTGGCTCGTGATGACCGCGGGGAAGACGGCGCCCAATACCTACAGCGGCACGCTCTACTCGACAACCGGGCCGGCTTTCAGCGCCGTGCCGTTCACTCCGGCGCAGGTCGTTCCGACCGCGGTCGGGAGCGGGATCCTCACGTTCGCCGATCTCAACCGAGGCACGTTCAGCTACACCGCCTACGGCATCGCCCAGGCGAAGAACATCACGCGCGAAGCGTTTGGCCCCATGCCGGTGTGCGCCGCTGCGACGGGGAGCCTTGCCGCGGCGACCAACTACACGGACCTGTGGTGGGCTTCGCCCGGCGGGTCGGAGTCGGGCTGGGGAATCAACTTCATGCAGGAAGGCTCCACCATCTTCGCGACGTGGTTCACCTACGACGTGGATGGCAGCCCGATGTGGCTCGTCGTGACGGCGCCGAACACGGGGCCCGGCGTGTATTCGGGCACGCTGTACCGGACGACGGGACCCGCGTTCAACACCGTGCCGTTCGTTCCGGCGAGCGTAGTCGCAACGGCGGTCGGCACGGCGACCTTCACGTTCAGCGACGGCAACAACGCGAGCTTCGCCTACACCGTGAACGGCCTCTCGCAGGTCAAGCCGATCACGCGCGAGGTGCTTCAGAACCCGGGCACCGTCTGCCACTGAGCGCGCTGCCGCGCGCAGCTGCGCGGGATCCTCAGCGACTGCTCGCAATACCATGGAGAAGCGGCGTCGACCGGCCGCTCGTCGCCGGATGCATCGCCGGCACGGTCAACCCGGTTTCGAGCGCTCGCGCCGGGTGCCTCGGCCTCCATGCGCGGGCGAGATCCTGAGCGTCCTCGATCCTCTGCGGGGTCATCTTTCTCGCGACGATGTCGCGATTCTTCACTGCGCGTGCGCGCTTCTCCGCCTCTGAGGGAAGAAAGCGGGCGGCCGCGAGGTTCAGCCATTTGTGGGCTTCGAGGTAATCCTGCGGGACTCCTCGGCCATAGAAGTACATGATGCCGAGATTGAGTTGAGCCGCTGCGTTGCCTTCCTCGGCGGCCTGGCGGAACCACTTGGCTGCCTCGGCATAGTCCCGGTCCACGCCGTAGCCGTGGTCGAACAGGACTCCCAGGCCGAACTGTGCGCCCACGTTGCCTTGATCGGCGGCGGCGCGGAACCATCGGCGCGCCTCGCCATGGTCCTGTGGCCCACCCTGGCCCTTCTCGCACATGACGCCA
>DATJWL010000156.1:0-13250 GCA_035501215.1 Casimicrobiaceae bacterium | reverse complement strand
TCGCGTACATGCACTGGAGATACGCCGCGTCGTATTGCCGCTGCGCCCCGTAGTAAGTTGCGCCGGCGGCGTTCGCTCCGGAGGCGCTTCCGACGAGCAGGCCGGTTCCCGCTCCGATCGCCGCGCCGGTGCCCGCCGAATGGGTGGCGGCTCCGATGATCGCTCCTGCGGCTGCACCCAGCGCGGTGCCCCATGCTGCGTTGGCGGCGGCTGCGTCGTTCGCCGCCTTCGCCGGATCGCCCGGTCCGATGTAGTACTGAGCGTACTGCCGGCACGACACGTCGTCGGCCTGGAACTGATCGAAACTCTTCGCGCTGCCCGGTAGCGCCATCACTTGCGGACCGGACGGCGCGGTGACGCAACCGGCCAGCGCAAGCGTCGCGGCCAGCGCTACGAGCTTGAAGCCTCTTGTCATCGCCATCTCCCCAGGCAGAGTATCAACGCGGCGCGGTCGGACCGGGTGCGTTCGGCGGAACCACGCGCAACCAACCTGCGGCGCACGTGGGCACCTGCGGATAGTATCCCGCGGGATTCGGGCAATAGTACTGGTACCCGCCCTGCTCCGGCGCGCCTTGCGTCGCGTCACCCTGGTAGCCCGCGTCCGGCCGTTGCACGTAAGTACCGGAGTCGTACATCGGCGCATCCTGGTAGTACGGGTAATAGCCGGCGTACGGATAGTAGTAGGGATAGGAGTAGCCGCCGTAGTAGTACGGATAGTACGCGGGCCACCAGCCCCACCATGGTCCGCCGACGCCGATCACGAACGACGTTCCATGCCAGCCCCATCCGCCGTGCCCACCGTGCCAGCTTCCACCGCCGCCGTGCCAGCTTCCACCGCCGCCGTGCCAGCCGCCGCCACCACCGCTATGTGAGCCGCCGCCACCACCGCCGTGTCCGCCGCCGTGCTGCGCCATCGCGACGCCTGTTCCGCCGATCATCAGTGCGGCGGCCACCAAAATCATTGCAAATCGTTTCATAGATCTCTCCTTGCGGGACATTAATTCATAGACTAGTCCCCTCGCATAGAGTTCGTCCAGCATGCAGGTCAAACTCTGCGCAGATAGCTGCCTTCTTCAAACGCCCAAAGAGGTGAACCGGTTTACTGGAGTAAAATTCCACCTTTGTACCAGCACGGAGCAAGGCCATGGCCGAGCAGCCAGCGCCGCGGGCGAGCGACGCGAAAATGGACCCGGCGTCGCTTTATCGCGAGGAGATCTATACCGACCGCGCCGCCGGGACGATACGCGCCCTCATCCCGGTAACGCGCGACGGCGGTCCGGACCAGACGCGTCCCACGATCTACATCGGCGAAGCGCAGATACTTACCAACATGGGGCCGTTGCCCATCAGTTTCGAGATCGATGCGCCGAGCCTCAGTGCTGCTGTGCAGAAGTACGGCGACGCCGCGAAGGAAGGGGTCGATCGGGCCCTGCGCGAGCTCCAGGAGCTGCGCCGCCAAGCGTCGTCCTCGATCGTGCTGCCCGGTGCCGGCGCCGCGGCCGGGCTCGGCGGCGCGATTCCGCCGGGAGGTCTCGGCGGCGGCAAGATCAAGTTGCCCTAATCCGTTGAAATCGGCGCGGCTGGCGCATTCGGGGGCCATTGCGGGCCGAATGAGGATTGCGGCGGCATACACAGCCCGGGTGGTCGCTTTGGCAATGCTGGTCGCGTATCCGGCGGTGGCTGCGCTCGACATGAGCGAAGGCCTCTGGGAGACGACCATTACCGCGTCCGGAGAAACCCGCTCGCTCGGCACCCACTGCTACACCAAGGCCGACATCGCGGAAATGGAGCTGATGTTGCGGGGAAACTCGACGCCGCCCGAAGCGGCCTGCCGCTACAGCGGCTTCACGCAAGCGGGCAACAGCGTTCGCTATACGATGAGCTGCCGTTACGGCGACGCCGTCCAGGAGAGCGCCGTCGAGGCCATCTATCACGGCGATTCGGCCTCCGGCACGATCCGCACCGGCGGAGTCAGCGTGACGACCACGAGCCGGCGCGTGGGAAGCTGCACTCAGAGCTCGTTCGAGCACTAGTCATGTCCGACGACAAGCCGAGCGGCTTGGCCCGCGGTCTCACGCACTACGGTGACGCGGGCTTCGCGCTCTACCTGCGCCGCTCCTTCGCCCGCTCGATGGGCTATTCATCGGCGCTCCTCGCACGCCCGACGATCGGTATCTGCCACGCAGCGTCCGATCTCAACAACTGCCATCGCCATTTTCCCGAGCTGATCGAGGCGGTGAAGCGCGGCGTGCTTGCCGCCGGCGGCCTGCCGCTCGCCTTTCCCACCATTTCGCTGGGCGAAGTCTTCCTGCATCCGACGAGCCTCATGTACCGCAACCTGATGGCGATGGACGTGGAGGAGATGTGCCGCGCGCAGCCGCTCGATGCCGTGGTGCTGCTCGGCGGCTGCGACAAGACAGTGCCGGCGCAGCTGATGGGCGCGGCATCCGCCAACGTCCCGGCCGTTCAGCTCGTCGCGGGTCCGATGCTCTCCGCGCGCCACGAAGGTGAGCGCCTGGGCGCGTGCACCGACTGCCGCCGCTTCTGGGCGAGCTTTCGCGGAGGCTCGATCGATGCTACCGCGATCGCGCGGGTCGAAACGCGCTTGGCGACGACTGCGGGCACCTGCGCGGTGATGGGCACGGCGAGCACGATGGCCTGCATCGCCGAAGCGCTCGGCATGACTCTGCCCGGCACTGCGGCGATTCCCGCCGTGCATGCCGACCGCTTGCGCGCCGGCGAGGAAACCGGCCGCACCGCCGTCGCGCTCGCGGCCTCGCGCTTGACCCCGGATCGCATCCTCACGCCGGAAGCGGTCGAGAATGCGCTCAGGGTCCTGCTCGCGATCGGAGGCTCGACCAACGCGATCATCCACCTCACCGCGATCGCCGGCCGAGTCGGCGTTCGCGTCTCGCTCCCGCGGCTCAACGAATTGTCCGATTCGACGCCCGTGCTGGTTGACCTCAAGCCGACTGGCTCTCACTACATGGAGGATTTTTTCGCCGCCGGCGGCATGAGCGCCGTGCTGCACGAGCTGAAGCCGATGCTGCATCTCGACTGCATCACGGTGACGGGCGAAACGCTTGCGCAACGCCTCGCGGCGCCGCCCGATTGGATCGACCGCGAGGTGATCCGCACGCTCGAGCGGCCGTTTCATGCGTCCGGGGGACTCGTTGCATTGTTCGGCACGCTCGCGCCCAACGGCGCGATCCTCAAGCGCGCAGCGGCCAGTGCGAATCTCTTCGAGCGCAGCGGCCGCGCCGTCGTGTTTGCATCGCCTTCGGACCTCGCGGCGCGCGTCGACGATCCGTCGCTCGACGTACGCGAAGACGATTTTCTGGTGATGCAGCACTCCGGGCCGACGAGCGGCTACGGGATGCCCGAATCCGGCTACCTCCCGATCCCGGCGAAACTCGCGCGTGCCGGCGTGAAGGACATGGTGCGCATTTCCGACGCGCGCATGAGCGGCACCGCGTACGGAACGGTCGTACTGCACGTAAGTCCCGAAGCGGCGCTCGGCGGACCGCTCGCGTTCGTGCGCACGGGCGATCGCATTCGGCTCTCGGTGCGCGAGCGCCGGCTCGATCTGGAAGTCGATGCTCCGGAACTGGCGCGACGCAAGAAAGATCGGCGAGCGACGACGCCGCCCGCGCGCGGTTATCAGCGCCTGTATGCCGAACACGTGCTACAGGCGGAAGACGGCTGCGATTTCGATTTTCTGCGCGGAGAGCGCCGCGCCTTGTCGCCGGATTGAGACGTCTCATCGGGACGCCTCGGACGCCGTCCTACGGCGAAATCAGACGGCCACCGATTCAAACGACCCGCAAGCGTGGCTACAGTGGAGTCACTGCCACAAGCATCGGAGTACGCGATGAATCTCTCCGCAATCGATTGGTCCACGGCGATCCTGGTGGGCTCGATCGCGCTGCTCGTTACGGGTGTCGCCTGGAAGGTACACCTCTCGTCCAAGAAACCCGCCCCGGCTCCTGAACGCAACGGCATCGGGCAGTACCGCCCGCACGTTTACCACTAGTTAGTGCAGTCGTTGCCTGGTCTTGCGCGCGGCTTCGCGCCGCTGGGCGCGGCGCTCGGCGCGGTTCGGCTCGACCCGAGCCTGCTCGCGCCAGAAGCGGAAGATGAGCACAGCGGCGATGGGAAGCTCGTCGATCATGCCGAGACGCTTCTCCTGCGTGTCGACCCAGTCGAGGTATTCCGGATCGTGATCGCCGTAGGCGAGCGCCTCGATGGGCAGCATCCAGTCGCGCGTCGTCTCGGTCGCATAGATCGGCTCCCATAGCTCTTCGCGCAGCAGCACGCCGGTCATGTAGCCCTCGCACCACGCGCTCGCTTCGGGCGGACCAGGTTCACCCTTCGCAGCCTTCTGTCCGCGCTGCCGCGTCTCGCCCTCCTCGGGCCGATAGAGCAGCGGCTTGAAGCGCGTCGGCGAATCCATGAGCGTGCGCACGATGCTGTTCTGCAGGCGCAGGATGAGCGAAAGGATGCGCTCCGCCTGCTCGTTGTCCGCGAACGCAGGCGACGAACTGCGCTGGCTGTCGCTCCAGACGACCGGCAGCCATTCCGAGGGCTGGATCAATTCCGGGCCGCTCACCACAGCGGTCATGAAGCCGTCGAGCATCTCCAGGTCCATGCAATCCTGCGGCACGGCATTCGAGCCAAAGAAGGCTTCGAGCGTGTCGTATTCCGCTTCGGTGAGCGGCTCGTCGAGCTTGGTAGGTTCGGACATCGGGAATTGCAACGAGAGACGAACTGTTAATGATCTCGCGAGACGCGCGGGAATGCAACCCGGACGCGCTCGGTATGCTACATTGGCCGCCACCGTGAGCTCGCGCATTTCGCCTGAGAGGTTCCGTATGAAGTTGTCTCGTCCCGCGCCTTCGCTGCTGATTCCAATTATGGTCACAACTATGTTTGGTTGCGCAACCACGCCAACCGCGAATGACCGTGCCTGGTTGGAACAACGCTACAGGGCCGCGTGCGAACGAGCTGGGCTCGTTGCAGAAGGCGACGTCGCAAGGTGCGTCGCCAGGGGCGCAGGCTACCAAACAACGAACCTTCCCGACCGACAATGCGTCAGTGCAGTTGGGAAGCAGATCACTCAAGCGATGTGCTACTAGGACCACTCTTGGATGTGCCGCCAGCGGACTGTTTTGCGTTGCACACGTGATTTGGACGGGCTGCCCGAAGAAAACAAATCGTTGAAGGATCGTTAGGACGCACTGTGACGAGCGCGCGCGTGGGAATGCAAGCGAACATCCGCGGAGGGAGTCAGTCACGCGGATCAGCATCGGCACAATGTGATAGATTGGGCTTCGTGATCCGAGTCTTCGCCAAAACGAGCTTTCTCGCGGCGCGGCCAAGCGCCCGCTGGCGGATGTGCGTATGTTGTTCCGTGCTGCTCGCGCTAGTCTGGCCGTCGCTCGGTTCGTTGCCATGGGCCCTGGCAGAACTCGCGCCTGGCTACCATGTTCTCGGTCACGAGGACGCCGAGGATGAACCAAGTAGCGCCTCCACCGGGGCTCACGTCCACGGTGACGCATCGGACGTCCCGGGCAGCCCGACGCATCCGCTCGATCACGATTGTGCGCAGTGCCAGGTGCTCAAGCATCTGTCGCGATGTGTGTTGCTCCCGCCGCAGGTCTCGGACGTCGCGCTACCGACCGGCTGCCCGGTTCAGCCCCGTTTCCTCGCCGAGCCGCGGTACGAGGGCCGTAGCTCTGCGGCACTGCCTCCCGTTCGCGGCCCGCCTTCCCGCCAAGCCTGAAGTATTCCGATCGTACGGCTGATCTGTCGAGCCGTTGCCTCGCGGCGAAACGAACGCCACGCGGGTAACGGCGTCGACTTGCCGAAACGTTTCTGGCAATTCTTCTTGGAAGGACTGCGCAAAATGGCCGCATTACCTGGACGGAGGCAACTCGCATCCCCCACCGATGGAACACGATTCAAACGATACCTGGCGGCCCTCGCGGCTTCGGTTCTCGCGCAACTCCACGCTGGCGGCGCCCACGCCTGCGCCACCTGCGGTTGCTCGCTCTCGGCCGATGCCGCAATGGGATTCTCGTCGACCGCCGGCTGGCAGATAACCTTTCAATTCGACACCATCAATCAGAATGAGCTCCGGTCTGGCACGCACAGCGTCTCGTTTCCGGAAGTCGCCCAGATCAACAATGACGGCGGCGACCAGGAGGTCGAGAAGCAGACGAACAACCATTACTACACGCTTGGCATCAGCTATTCGCCCAACGCGGACTGGAATTTCCGCTTCCAGGTGCCTTGGGTTTATCGCAACCACACGACCTATGGCGACTCTCCGAACCCACTCACGCCGGACTTGATCAGCGGGGCTTACGTCAACGACCTGGGAGACATGCGCTTCATCGGGAGCTACCAAGGCTTTCTGCCTACGCACAACCTGGGAGTGCAGCTGGGGATCAAGCTCCCGACCGGGAACTACGGCGGCCCCAACGCCGACGACACGGGAATCGCCGGACGTCATCCGGTCGCGTTCAGCTATGGTCCGAACTCTCTCAACCCTTCGCCGGACAACCTGCTCGACACGAGCCTGCAGCCCGGCACCGGAAGCACTGATCTCATCCTGGGCGGGTACTATTACCAGGCGGTCAGCCAGAATTTCGACGCCTTCATCAGCGGGCAGTACCAGTTCGCGGTTGCACACCTGCTTGATCAGATCGGGCAGGACTTTCGCCCCGGCAATGCTGTCAACGTGAGCTTCGGGCTGCGCTACGAGGAAAATCCGCACCTGGTTCCTCAGATCCAGGTGAACTATACGTACAAGGCCCACGATCAGGGGACGCTGGCCGACACGGCCGACACAGCCGGATCCGTCGTCTACGTGAGCCCCGGCGTCACGGCGATGGTTGCTCAGAACATGCACGTCTACGCCTTCGTCCAGCTTCCTGTGTATAGCAATCTGCAGGGGTATCAGGTGTTTCCGCGCTGGACGGCAAGCGTCGGCGTCAGCTACGCTTTTTGACGCCGGAATGCGAACTCGACTGCTTGATCACGATCGCCTCGACCGGCACGCGCAATCGATGAGCAACCGAACGAAAGGATTAATTCTCAAGGACGTACCCGTCGATTCGTCGCGTCGTCGTTTATTGCGTATGGCGGCGGTACTTGGCCTGGCAATGGCCTGGAGCCTGAATGGTTTGAGCGCGCAGGCCAATGATCTCAAGGTGGGGCAAGCCGCTCCACCGCTTGTGCTTCAAACCCTGGATGGACGCAGCATCGCTACTCGCGATCTTCACGGGCAGGTGATCATCGTGACCTTCTGGGCAACGTGGTGTGAACCTTGCCGCGAGGAGCTGCCCCTCCTTTCGGAGTACGTCCAACGACACGCGGCGCAGGGTCTGCAGGTTCTGGGTTTCAGCCTCGATGGGCCTGACCAATTGCCCAAAGTGCGGGGCGTTGCTTCGACGCTGCGCTTTCCGGTAGGCCTCCTCGGCAGTCCTTGGGCGGGAGGTTACGGTCGCATCTGGCATCTGCCCGTGAGCTTTGTCATCGACCGCGAGGGTCGCCTGGCTTACAACGGCTGGGATGACGAGGATCCTGTGTTGACCGTGGCGCGGCTGCACGAGGTCGTAGACCCTCTGTTGAAATAGTAACGACTGCCTTCGCCCTCATCGCGAGCGCACCGGACCGCCTTCCATCGCTTCGACGGTGACGATGGTGCGGATCGTTCCCGCGCGCTCGAAAGTCAGCATCAGAGGAAAGGTCTCGCCGACCTTCAGCGGTTGCTTGAGATCGATGAGCATCAGGTGATGGCCGTCGGGCTTGAGCTCGAACCGCGCGCCGGGCATTATCTCGAGGGAGGGAATCGCGCGCATCTTCATCATCCCGCCCTCGACGGCCATCTGATGCAAGACAACGCCCCCGGCGACCGGCGTCGATGCGCGCACGAGCCGATCGCTCTCGTTGGCGGCGTTGTCGATGGTGAGGTACACGGCGCCGGTTTTTGCTCCCGGCGGCGTGGCGCGCGCGACCGCGTGGTCGATGCGCAGCGTATCCAAGCGCTTATCCTCCGCTGCGGCGAACGCGCTGCATCCGGCGAACGCGATACCGAGGGCCAGCAAGCCGAACGATCTTCCCATCGGGCGCAACTATACTCCGGCGCGTCGGCGCTGCGCTAGGGTAGGGCCTGTTTAACGCCCTAGTTCGATCCGACCGTGGTTCCTCGTTGTGATATTGTTTCCCGACCTCATGCTCTGGCTGCCGCGCAAGTTGATGCCGGCGTACGTGAAGTGACGCTGCAGACAAGACCGCTGTCGCCGGGCTTCGGGTCGGAAGGGAGCGGCATCGACCTCTCCCGGCCGCTCGACGACGCCGAATTCGCCGACCTCGAGCGAAACTTCCTTCGCGCGCAGGTGCTGGTGATCCGCGATCAGTCGCTCACGCCGGCGCAATTCGTCGCGTTCGCGCGGCGCTTCGGACCGCCCGAGCCGCACGTCATCGACCAGTTCCATCATCCCGCCGACCCGAACATCCTCATCCTGTCGAATCGGAAGAGGAACGGCGAGCCGGTCGGGCTCGCGGACGCCGGCACCTACTTCCACACCGACTACTCCTACCTGCAGGTTCCAGCGCGGGCGACGATGCTCTATTCGATCGAGGTGCCGAAGGCGGGCGGCAATACCTTGTTCGCGAACCAGTACGCCGCCTACGACGGCCTTTCCGAAGCGATGAAGCAGCGCATCAACAAGCTGGTCGCGATCCACCACTACGGCAACCGCAAGGTCGCCGACGAGATGAGCCGCGTCGCCGCGTCGCCGCTCACCGAAGAGCAGAAGGCGAAGATGCCTCTCATCACGCACCCGGTCGTGCGCCCGCATCCGGTCACGGGACGAAAGGCGCTCTATGCGGTCTCGGGCAGCTCGTACGGCATCGTTGGCATGCCCGAGGACGAAGCCGTCGCGCTGCTCGACGAGCTGGCCGCGCACGCCACGCAGGGGAAGTATGTGTACAGCCTTTCGTATCGGGTGGGAGACGTCGTTCTTTGGGACAACGCCTCGCTGCTGCATTCGGCGACGCTGACCGATCCCGACGATCCGCGCACGCTGTGGCGGATCACGGTGAAGGAGCCTGCGACCGGGCCCACGGCGATCGACGTGCTCGCGCCGGCGTTCGCGACCGGCACGACGCGAGATTGAGATAGTTTCGCACCCCAGGCCAAACCTTCGCCAAAGCCCGACAATGACACGACCGGCCTCATGTGCCCGGCTTCGCGGTTAGATGAGAATGGGTTATCATTATCACTTGACTCCAGCGCTTCGCCTGTTTCGCGTCATTGCCCTCTCGTTGCTGCTCGTCGGCGTGCAGTACGGTGCCCTGCTGCACGCCCTCGAGCACGACGGCGAGGCGCTCAGGCACGCGCAGGGTCAGACCTTCAGCGTACCGGACGACGAGGTCTGCGCGATCTGCGTGTTGTTCGCCGGCGGCGCGAATGCCGTTGCGAGCGACGCCGCCCGCGCGGCGCTCGCGCTCGGCGCCGAAACGAAACCGCAGTTCGCGCCGACGTCGATCGCGGCGTCGACTCCGTCCTGGTACTCCAGCCGCGCTCCGCCTGTTTCCCTCTGATCGGTTTCGCCTCGGGACTTCGCGTCCCGATCCATTGCAGGAATCAGAGGAGCAGTCGACATGCTCAAGTCGAGACTTGGCGCGTGGCTTGTCGCCATCGCGCTTGCCATGCCGCCGATGCACGTGCTGGCCCAGACCAACGGGCCGCGGGCCGACGCAGTCGGCGGTGCAAGCATCGCCGGAACGCTGAAAGACGCCGTTGGAAAGCCGCTCTCGAACGTCGTGATCACCGTGCGGGCAGCGGACGGCAGCGAAGTCGCGAGGACAGTCAGCGACCGCGCCGGCGCCTTCCGCATCGAGAACGTTCCGGCAGGCCGCTACACGCTCGCAACCGACACCGTCATCCTCAGCGAGAACCAGCGCGCCGTGACCTTGTCTGAGACGGGGACGCTCACGCTCGCGCTTGTCGCCGCACCGACGCTCCCGCTCGCGCCCGTGCAGATCGTCGCCAGGCGCCTGAACGAGTCGCGTCAGAACCTCGCCCCGGACATCGGCGCCGACGTCTACCATTTCGATCGCCAGGACATCCTCGACCTGCCTGCCGGCGACGCGACGTCCTTGAATCAAGTTCTGCTCCAGGCGACCGGCGTCACGCAGGACTCGTTCGGGCAACTGCACGTGCGCGGGGATCACGCCAACCTTCAGTACCGGCTCAACGGAGTCATCATCCCCGAATCGATCGCCGGCTTCGGGCAGACGCTGAGCACGCGCTTCGCCGATCAGATCAATTTGATCGAGGGCGCCCTGCCTGCGCAGTACGGGTATCGAACCGCGGGTGTGGTCGACATCACGACCAAGGGGGGCGCGTTCGATCAGGGCGGGCGCATCGGTTACTTCGGCGGCAGCCACAACACCAATCAGGTCTATGGAGACGTGGGTGGCGCCGTGGGAGACTTCACCTACTACGCCACGGGCTCGTGGATGAGCAACAATCTCGGGATCGAGGCGCCGACCTCCGATCGGGATCCGCTGCACGACCACACGACGCAGGGCAACGGCTTCGGTTATTTCTCGTACCACCTCAATCAGGACACGCGCTTGAATTTGATCCTCGGTTCGGCGGAGAACAAGTTCGAGATCCCCAATACTCCCGGCCAGATGCCGAGCTTCGAGCTGGCGGGTGCGCCGGATCTGCCGTCTTCGGATCTCAATCAGAGACAGAACGAGAAGACCCGGCTCGCCGTGCTGGCGCTGCAAGGCATCGCCAGCGACAGGATCGACTATCAGCTCGCCGGCTTCTACCGCTATTCGAGCGTTCGCTACCTCCCGGACCAGGTGGGCGACCTCATCTATACCGGCGTCGCCGGGAGCATCTATCGCCAGAACGAGCTGTGGGGGACGCAGGGAGATCTGAGCTACCGCCTGAACGAGAAGAACACGCTCCGCACCGGGTTCTACTACAGCCGCGAGCGCATCGCCACCGACAACAGCTCGCAGGTTTTCCCGGCCGACGCGGACGGCAACCAGACGAGCACGATCCCGTTCACGATCGTCGACAACACCGGAAGCGTCGGGCGCCAGCTCGGGTTCTACCTGCAGGACGCGTGGCAGCCGATCGACGATCTGACGGTGAACTTCGGCGTGCGCTGGGATCGGGTCAATTCCTTTGTTTCGCAGAGCCAATGGAGCCCGCGCATCGGCGCGGTGTGGAAGGCGACTCCCGCGCTCACCCTGCACGCCGGCTACGCGCGCTACTTCACGCCGCCGCCGAGCGAGCTCGTCACCGACGCGACGATTTCCAAGTTCGAGGGCACCACCAACCAGCAGCCCTCCACCGAAAACTCGCCGGTGAAGTCCGAGCGAAGCAACTACTACGATGCCGGCGTCACCTACAAGGTCACGCAGGCCTTGAGCGTAGGTCTCGACGGCTACTATCGCGACGTGACCGATCTCCTCGACGAGGGACAGTTCGGCAGTGCCTTGATCTTCACGCCGTTCAACTACGCCAAGGGCCACGTCTACGGCGTCGAATTCTCAGGGAACTACCGAGACAGCAATTTCTCGGCCTATCTCAACGTCGCGTACTCGAAGGCGCAGGGGAACAACATCGTGAGCAGCCAGTTCAACTTCGATCCCGACGAGCTGACCTACATCGCGGACCATTTCATCTACCTCGACCACGACCAGACCTGGACCGGCTCGGCCGGAGCGTCATACACCTGGCAGGAGACCACCTTCAGCGTATCTGCTCTCTACGGCAGCGGGCTGCGTCGCGGCTTCGCCAATACGGAGCACGTGCCGTCCTATACGCAGGTCGATCTCGGCGTGTCGCGGAATTTCGTTCTGCCCGGCATCGGCAAGATCCTCGGCCGGTTCACGATCGTGAACGTCTTCGACAAGAGCTACGAGCTGCGCGATGGCAGCGGGGTCGGCGTCGGTGCGCCGCAATTCGGGCCGCGCCGGGCCTTCTATGCCGCGGTCGAGAAGCCGTTCAACTGGTGATGCGCTCGTCTTCCGGCGAGCCTTTATTCGCCGGTCGTGAGCAGAGCCGCACGAGCAAGGCGGTGATCAGGAGCTCGACAAGGAAAAAGCACATCCCCACGACGAGCCAGAACGCCGGCGAGGAAGGCAAGTGAACCATCTGGCAACGCCTACGCCGCTATCGTGGCGCCGGCGCCCGAGCCTCCTCGCTCGATCCATTGCGCGAACGCCGACCGGATGCTCGCGGCGTCGGACGCTTTCAACAGCCCCGCGCGAAAATCGTTGTCGGAGAACATCTCGGCGACGAGCGCGAGCAGCCGGAGGTGTTTCGTGTTGTCGGCATCGCTCGGGACGAGGAGGACGAAGAGCTCGGACACCGCTCGATGATCCGGCGCCGCGAAGCCGATCGGACGCTTCGTGCGCGCGTACACGGTCACCGGTTCGGGGATGCCTTCGATGCGGGCATGCGGGAGCGCAAAGCCGTTGCCGAGCGCGGTGGACGCCGCCTGCTCACGGCGCCACAACGCGCGGAAGACCGGTGGCGCACTCAAGCTTCGTGAACGTTCGATGAGGGCGCTCACGGTGCGCAATGCCTCCCACCGGTTGGAGACGTCGAGATCGAGCGCTATTTCCTGCGGGAAAGGCGACGGAAGTGCTGCGGCCATGACAATCCTTCGAATGACGAGGCCTTCACGCCGCGACGGAACCCGCGATCAGGGCATGGACAGCGGCGGCGGCGGAACGACCGCGCAGCTTCTCGCGTAACTTCCGGTCAGCGAAGAGCTCGGCAACTTCGGCGAGAAGCTGCAGATGCTCGTCCGTGACCTCGGGCGGTACCAGCAGGATGAGCATGTCGCTCACCGGCTTGTCGTCCGGTGCTCCGAACGCGATGGGAAATTTTGTGCGCACGAAGGCGGCGATCGGGCGGCTGATCCCCTTGACCCGCGCGTGCGGGATCGCGACCCCGAAGCCGAGTCCGGTGGATCCGATCTTCTCGCGCTCGACCAGACGCGCAAGCACGTCCGCCTCGGGCAACCCGTGGCGTCCGGCGACGAAGCGGGCAATCTCTTCGAATGCGCGCTCCTTCGTCGAAGCGTCCACGCCGAGGAGCACATCTGCGGGAGTCAATAGCGCGGCAAGCGCCGAGGGCCGCGCGCTTGCGCTTCGGTCGACCGGCGCCGGGCGTTCCGATCCGAAATAGTAACCCGGCAGGGCGG
>DATJWL010000155.1:0-3870 GCA_035501215.1 Casimicrobiaceae bacterium | reverse complement strand
ACGCCCTTCGACCAGCCCACGCGGTGGTCTTTGCGCGCGCGCGCCTCGGCGATCATCTTCGAAAGCGCCGCGCCGTCGAAATCGCAGATGTCGAGGAAGTGCCTGACGGTGCTCACTTTGCCTGCCGGCGCGTTCATAGTGTCCCCCCACCCGGCGGGCTGACGCCCGTCGACCTCCCCGCAAGGGGGAGGTGGGTTTTCAGATGGGCGTTCATGCCGCCACCGTCGCTTTCGCGTTTTCGAAGGTGGCGGCGGCCTTGCTGAGCATCGTGACCGCTTCGCGTACGTCTTTCTCCTCGATGACGAGCGGCGGCAGGAGGCGCACGGTGTTGTCGCCGGCGCCGACGATGAGGAGGCCCTGCTTGCGCGCGGCCACGACGAAGTCGCCGCTCGGCACTTTCATTTTGAGGCCCAGCATCAGGCCCTGGCCGCGCACTTCCTCGAACACGTCTGGATGCTCGGCGAGCAGCCGCGCGAGCTGCTGCGAGAAATAGCTGCCGATCTTCTGCACATGCTCGAGGAATCCCGGCGCGGTCGCGAGATCCATCGCGGCGTTGCCCACCGCCATCGCGAGCGGATTGCCGCCATAGGTGCTCCCGTGCGTGCCGGCCGTCATGCCTTTCGCGGCCTCGGCCGTCGCAAGACAGGCGCCGAGCGGGAAACCGCCGCCGATGCCTTTCGCGATCGGCATGATGTCCGGCGTGATCCCGAGCCACTCATAGGCGAAGAGCTTGCCGGTGCGGCCCATACCGGTCTGGATCTCGTCGAGGATGAGCAGCATCCCCTTCTCGTCGCAAAGCCGGCGCAGCGCGCGCAGGAATTCGCTCGGCATCGGCTTCAATCCGCCTTCGCCCTGGATCGGCTCGATCATCAGCGCGGCGGTGGCGGGACCGATCACGGCCTCGAGCGCCTTGAGATCGTTCGGTGGCACCTGGTCGAAGCCTTCGACCTTGGGCCCGAAGCCTTCGAGATATTTCGCCTGGCCGCCCGCGGCGATGCCGCCCAAGGTGCGCCCGTGGAACGCGCCCTCGAAGGTCACGATGCGGAAGCGCTCGGGATGGCCGCTCACATAATGATAGCGGCGCGCCATCTTGAAGGCGCACTCGCACGCCTCGGCACCGGAATTCGTGAAGAACACCGTGTCGGCGAAGGTGTGCGCGATCAGCTTCTTCGCGAGGCTCTCCTGTCCGGGCACGCGGTAGAGATTGGAGGTGTGCCACAGGCGATTCGCCTGCTCGGTCAGTGCCGCGACCAGCTTCGGGTTGGCGTGGCCGAACGCGTTGACCGCGATGCCCGCGCCGAAATCCAGATATCGCTCGCCATCCTCGGCGAAAAGGTAAGGCCCTTCGCCGCGGACGAATGCGACATCCGCCCGATTGTAGGTTGGCAGCACCGACGGAAACACGTTGACCTCCTGGTTCTTCGGCTTCGAGTCGAAGATGTGGATAGTTCGCCTGAGAATAGGGGCTTTCTTGGCGTCGCGCGCGGGTCGGGTCAAGCAAAGGGTGCGGTCTTGTGGCCATGCGTGGCGCGCATCGCCTTGAGTCGACGGGCTTTTCTCAAAGCGTCCTCAGGCTGCTTTTCCTCCATTTTGGCGCCAATTCTCCCGACTCGGCGTTTCTGTGGACAAGGACTGGCGTTTCCCCCGCATGTCTTGTGCGGCCTCTGCCCCCGGGTACGATATCTGGTAGCTGAAAGGAGCCCAGCATGACCCAGTTGAACTGGACCGATGAGCGGGTGGAACAGCTCAAGAATCTCTGGACCGAGGGCCTCTCCGCGAGCCAGATCGCCCGCGTGCTGGGCGGCGTCACGCGCAACGCGGTGATCGGCAAGGTGCATCGCCTGGGCCTCGCCGGACGCGCTTCGCCCTCGAGAGTCGATCGCCCGCGCCTTCCGTCCGCGCCGCGCATGTCGCTGCGCGCGCCGCAACCGCCGGCACCGCCGATCATCGAGGAAGATCCGCTCACGCTCGAGGACGGCAGCCACGCGACCGTCCTCACGATCAACGATCGCATGTGCCGCTGGCCGATCGGCGATCCGAGCGAGAACGAATTCCACTTCTGCGGGCGCAAGCCGAAGGTGGGTTCACCCTATTGTGAAGCGCACGCGCGCAAGGCGTACCAGCCGCAGCAGGCGCGCCGCGACAAGGGCCGTCTTGCAAGCTGAAGCCTGATCGGGTCTTAAGGACGCCGGAGCCTCGCGAAAGCGGCTCCGGCGTTTTCTTTTTTGCTTCCTGATGGCACGTGCGCGGCGCAGGAATCTGCCGGCGCGGGCGTTGATCACGGGACGGGGCGGACATGACGAGTGTTTACGATTTCAAGGCGCGATCGCTCGACGGCAAGGACACAACCCTCGCCGACTTCAGGGGCCAGGTGCTTCTCATCGTCAACACGGCCAGCAAATGCGGATTCACCCCGCAATATGAAGGCCTCGAGAAGCTCTACACGGATCTGCACGGCAAGGGGCTCACCGTCCTCGGCTTTCCCTGCAACCAGTTCGGCGCGCAGGAGCCGGGCAGCGCGAGCGAGATCGGCCAGTTCTGCATGAAGAATTACGGCGTGAGCTTTCCGATGTTCGAGAAGATCGACGTCAACGGCGATGCCGCGCATCCGCTCTACCGGTTCCTGAAGCACGAGAAGCCGGGCGTGCTCGGCACCGAGCGCATCAAGTGGAACTTCACGAAGTTCCTGGTGGACCGTGCGGGCAAAGTGGTCGCGCGCTTCGCACCGTCGACCAAACCCGAGGCGATTGCGGCTTCGATCCAGAAACTGCTCTAGATCTGCGAGTGGCGTGGTGTCGTGACTGCTCGTAGAGCTAACGCAGAGGACGCCGTGGGAAGCGCAGGGGTCGCGGTGAAAGAATTGGCGCTACGCGCCGTCCACTTGCCAACCGCGCGTCTCGAATGCGTGCGCCGAAGGCGCAATCTCTTCCCTCGCGCCCACCGCGCTTCCCACGGCGACCACTGCGTCAGCTCTACGAGCAGCCGACCGAGTAAAGCTCCCGACAAGAAGGCGCGTCGCTGAATGCGCGAGCGCTGGGCCCGGATCACGCCTGTCATTCCGCTCGATCGGGCGCAGGCACAATCCCTGATCGCGCCTGCGCTGCCCAACGCGCAGGTCGCGCGCATCGAGCCGCTTTCCGGCGGCCTCGCCAATACGAACCTGCGCTGCGTGATCGACGACGGAAGCTCGGTGCGCTTGCGCCTCTACCAGCACGACCCCAAGCAGGCGCAGAAGGAAGCCGCGCTCGCGCGCCTCGTGAAAAGCCGCGTGCCGGCGCCGCAATATCTTCATCTCGGCGACGCGAACAACGTGGCCGGCGTGCCCTACGCGGTGATCGAATGGGTCGAGGGGGCACGCCTCGACACGCTCTCCGAAGCGCTCGACGATTCCTCGCTCGCGCAGGTCGGCCGCGCCGTGGGCGCGACGCTTGCGAAGATCCACTCCTTCGCCTTCGTGCGCTCGGGTTTCTTCAACGCCGATCTCGAGATCATGTCTTACGGCGGCGATTTCAGCCTGGTGCCGTTCCTCACGCGCTGCCTGATCGACGGCAAGGGCGGAGAGCTCGTCGGCGAGGACCTCGCGCATCGCGTCGTCGAGCATGCGGCGCGCGCCGAGCCCACGCTTTCGAAATGGGACGATCCGCCCTGCCTCGCCCATTTCGACTTCAACGGCTCGAATATCCTGATGCGCCAGGAGAACGGAGTCTGGGCGGTCGCCGGCGTGATCGACTGGGAATTCGCGGCCAGCGCCTCGCCGGCCGGCGATTTCGGCAATCTCTTGCGCCCGCCCCTGGGGCTGCGCACCGGCTTTGCCGATGCCGTCGCACGCGGCTATCGCGAGGCCGGCGGCACGCTGCCCAGCGACTGGAA
>DATJWL010000154.1:0-4261 GCA_035501215.1 Casimicrobiaceae bacterium | reverse complement strand
CATCGGCAAGCATTTCCCGGCGGAGACCAAAGTGACCCGGCCCGAGGGCGGCTACTTCCTGTGGATCGAGTTGCCCCGGTCCGTGAGCGCGATGGAGGTCTACCGCCGCGCCTTCGAGCAGAAGATCACCGTATCGCCTGGACCGATGTTCTCTCCGCGGCGCGGTTTCGAAAATTGCCTGCGCCTGAACTATGGCCTCGCGTGGTCGCCGAAGACCGAAGCCGCGCTTGCCACCATCGGCGGCATTGCCTGCGCGCTCGCCTGATCAGCCGGCGATGTGCCGAACCAGCAGGACCAGCATCGAGACGAAGATCGCGACGCCCGCGAATCCCAGGATGACCACCTGCAGCGGCGTGATCGACGCCGCGTCTGCGGCATGATCCCTGCCCTTGCGGATGCCCGCGAAACTCCACAGCACCGTGCGCGCCGCCTTGGCGAGACTCGCGCTTTCCGTGCCGCCGGGACATTTCTCTTCCAGACCCTTGATGAGCTTATACATGCCCGTAACGTAGGGCAGTGACGACTCGGCAGCAGGCACAGCGCGTCGCCGCTCGGACCGGCACAGAAGTCAGTTCGCCCGTAGCTCCGGCAGCAGGTAGGCGTGTCACGGCGACTGCTCGATGACAGTGCAGAAGAAGCCGAAATGGCCGGTGCGCCGCGTGCAGGGCCCGACGCAGCGGCTGGTCGACGCGAAAGACCCTTCCTACCGCGATTGAACGAAAAGCAGGACGAGCACAGCCGCCAGCAGGAGCGCTGAAACGCATTTCCAGAACATCAGCGGACTGCGCTCGATCAATGGCGTCTTGCGCAGGAGTTCCGCATTGGGATGGCGCAGGTCGTGGACGAACTCTGACAGCGCCTCGTAGCGCTCTAGCGGCTCGGGTCGCACCGCCTTCCTGAGGGCAGCGTCGATCCACGGCGGGATGTCGCGCTGCTCGTCGAGTACCGTGGCATATTGAAGCCTGCGCAGCGCAGCGCGCGTTCGCACCTGCGCAGCGGCCGCGCCGTAGGGCAGCCGCCCCGAAAGCATCTGGTAGGCAATGACGCCGAGCGAAAAGAGGTCGGCGCGCTCGCTGCCGGGGTCGCCGACGAAGTATTCCGGAGCGGTGTACTGCAGCGCGCCGAGGATTTGCGAAGGTTCCGTGGGCGAAGCCTGCTCGTCGATGCCCGCGACGCGGACGGAGCCGAAGTCGACAATCTTCACCGTCCCGGTCCCGTCGATCATGATGTTCTGCGGCCGCAGGTCCTGGTGCAGCATTTCCATGCGATGGAAGGCCTGCAGGCCGCGCGCGATCTGCTCAATGATGCCGCGCACAGTCTCGAGTTCTGGCTGCGGGTGGTCGGTCATCCATTGCGCGAGGGTCTGGCCCTCGATGTATTCCATCGCGACGTAGAGAAAGCGGCGCTCGCGAGTGCGCGGATGGGGCTTAAGCACGTACGGACTGCTCAGGCGCCGCGCTATCCATTCCTCCATCATGAACCGCTCGAGCTGCGCGGGGTCGCCTTGCAGCTCGGTGGCCGGCGTCTTCAGGGCGACGAGCCCGCCCGTCTCCAGGTCGGCAGCGAGGTACACATGGCTGCGCGCCGATCCATGGAGCTCGCGCACGATGCGGTAGCCGTCGATCTCGGCTCGCGCTTCGAGCAACGGCGGCGGGGCGAGCCGCACCAGTTCCTGCTGCAGCCCGTTGCTGCCCGGCTCGGGCAGGTCCTCGATGGACACGATCTGCACGGTCAGGTTGTCCGCGCTGCCGTGGCGGTACGCTTCCGCGACCACGGCGCGCGCCGCGTCGTCCAGGTTGCCGCGCGCGTCGCGGATAGCCTGGGCGACGAATGCGGCATCGACGTGCTCGTAGACGCCGTCGGTTGCAAGGATGAACACGTCGCCGCGCTCGATTTCCAGCGTGTGGTAGTCGATCTCGATCTGGGAATTGAAGCCGACTGCGCGGCTCAGGTAGCTCTCGTCCCGCGCCACCCAGACACGGTGGTCCTGCGTCAGCTGCTCGAGCGAATCGCCCTGCAGCCGGTGAACACGCGTGTCGCCGACGTGGAACAGGTGCGCGGTGCTCCCCTTCAGCACCAGTCCGCTCAGCGTGCATACGTAGCCGCGATCTTTCTCGTAGCGGTAAGCGCTGTGCTGCGTGCGTGAGTGGAGCCAGGAATTGGCCGCCGCGAGCACGCGGTCCGCGGACTTCTTCACCGACCACGTCTCCGACGTGGAATAGTAATCGTCGAGAAACGCCATTACGGCGAATTCCGCCGCCACCTGGCTCACGTCGCTCGAGCCGATGCCGTCGGCCAGCGCGATGGCGATGCCCTTGGCGGAGAGCTGCGGCTCCGCCGGTGCGCGGAATCCGTAGAAATCCTGGTTGACCGCCTTGCGGCCCCGGTCGGAATGCTGCCCGACCGAGACCCTCAGCCGCGATCCACCCGTGAGCAGCTCAGGCGGCGCGTCGGAGAGCGACGTCACGCTTCGGCGCTGTCTTAAAGTGCGTGGCGTACAGCGTCAACCCGGTGAACGAAAGGCCGCCGACGAGATTGCCCGCCACCGTCGGGAGCTCGTTCCACAGGAAGTAATCGAGCCAAGTGAACTGCGCGCCGAGCAGCAGGCCCGCGGGAAACAGAAACATGTTCACGACTGAATGCTCGAACACCATGTAGAAGAACACCGTGATAGGCATCCACATGGCGACCACCTTGCCGGTCACATTGGTGGAGATCATCGCCCCCACCACGCCGGTGGAGACCATCCAGTTGCAGAGCATTCCGCGTACGAACAGCGTGAACATGCCGGCCAGGCCAAACTTCTCGTAGCCGAGCGTCCGGCTCACGCCGATCGCACCGATGGCCTTGCCGACCGCGTTCGGCTCGGTGGAATAGGCATAGGTGACGTAGATGGCCATGCACGCCGCTACCGTGAAGGCGCCCGCGAAGTTGCCGCAGAACACCAGGCCCCAGTTCTTCAGCACCCCCTTGAGTGTGACGCCCGGGCGCTTGTCGAGCAGCGCAAGCGGGGTGAGCACGAATACACCTGTGAGCAGGTCGAACCCGAGCAGGTTGAGCATGCAGAACCCCACCGGGAACAGGATCGCGCCGACGAGTGGCTGCCCGGTGCTGACGTTGATGGTGACGGCGAACCAGGCGGCCAGGGCCAGGATCGCGCCGGCCATATAGGAGCGGATCAGCGTATCGCGCGTCGACATGAAGATCTTCGATTCTCCGGCGTCGACCATCTTGGCTACGAATTCGGACGGCACTAGATACGACATTGGCGCTTTCTCCCAGTTGAAGTTGAAGGATTCGGATTCACAGGACGAGCACGTCCGCGTCGTCGACACGCGCCTGGTAGACCGGCACGCTGACCGAGTCGTCCTCGATGCAGCGCCCGGTGAGAAGGCTGAAGTGCTGCTTATAGACCGGCGATGCGACCACCAACTCGCCCCGCAGGTCCCCGACGATGCCGCGCGAGAGCACATTCGCGCCAGAGAACGGATCGCGGTTGCCGATCGCAAAGACTTTCTCCCCGACCCGGAATACCGCGACCTGCTTGCCCGCGACCAGCGCGCAGACCCCGGTGTCGGGAACGATGTCGTCGAGCCGGCAGATTTTCATGCGGGAACCGACTGGCCGCGCTCTTCGGCGAACACCACGTCGCGGTCGGGCTCGTCGCTGTTCACGAAATGGCGGAAGCGCCTGAGGATTGCCGGCGTCTCGATCGCCTTCTTCCACTCGCACGTGTAGGTCTCGACGTGGCGCTGCATGTCGGCCTCGAGCTCTGCGCCGATGCCGAGCGAGTCCTCGCACACGACCCTGCGCACGTAGTCGATTCCGCCCTCGAGGTTCTCCAGCCACGTGCTGGTGCGCTGCAGGCGGTCGGCGGTGCGGACGTAGAACATCAGGAATCGGTCGATGTACCGGACCAGTTCTTCCGCGTTCAAGTCTCTTGCGAGCAGGTCTGCGTGGCGGGGCTTCATCCCGCCGTTGCCGCACACGTACAGGTTCCAGCCCTTTTCCGTGGCGATGATGCCGACATCCTTTCCCTGCGCCTCGGCGCACTCGCGCGTGCAGCCCGATACCGCCATCTTCAGCTTGTGCGGCGCGCGCAGGCCGCGGTAGCGGTTCTCGATGCCGATGGCCATCGTCACCGAGTCCTGCACGCCGTAGCGACACCAGGTCGAGCCGACGCAGGACTTCACCGTGCGCAGCGCCTTGCCATACGCATGGCCGGACTCGAAGCCGGCATCGATCAGCTCGCCCCAGATGA
>DATJWL010000153.1:0-5732 GCA_035501215.1 Casimicrobiaceae bacterium | reverse complement strand
AAGCGCAATTCCTAGGTTAAGCCCAGGGCTTTCACACCTGACTTAAGTAACCGCCTGCGCACGCTTTACGCCCAGTAATTCCGATTAACGCTCGCACCCTACGTATTACCGCGGCTGCTGGCACGTAGTTAGCCGGTGCTTATTCTGCCGGTACCGTCAAGGACCGCGGGTGTTATCCACGGCCTTTTCTTTCCGGCCAAAAGAGCTTTACAACCCGAAGGCCTTCTTCACTCACGCGGCATGGCTGGATCAGGGTTTCCCCCATTGTCCAAAATTCCCCACTGCTGCCTCCCGTAGGAGTCTGGGCCGTGTCTCAGTCCCAGTGTGGCTGATCATCCTCTCAGACCAGCTACCGATCGTCGCCTTGGTAAGCCTTTACCTCACCAACAAGCTAATCGGACATCGGCCGCTCCCATAGCGCAAGGCCCTTGCGGGTCCCCTGCTTTCATCCGTAGATCGTATGCGGTATTAATCCGGCTTTCGCCGAGCTATCCCCCACTACGGGGCACGTTCCGATGTATTACTCACCCGTTCGCCGCTCGCCGCCAGGGTTGCCCCCGCGCTGCCGCTCGACTTGCATGTGTAAAGCATGCCGCCAGCGTTCAATCTGAGCCAGGATCAAACTCTTCAGTTCAATCACTGCAAGAAACTCATACTGACGTTGTGGTCCGACGTTGTGAAACGTCCGACCCGCGTTGCATCAGTGTGAGCACTTCGAGGTTTCGAGCACCCGGGAAACACTAAAAGTGCACCCCGGGCGACCACTCCAAGCGCCCACACCTATCGGTTGTTCAGGTTGTTAAAGAGCAACGCCCTGCATCTCTCAAAAAGCAAGGCGCGAAGAGGTGGGATTATACATCGGAAACGGGTCGGGTCAACAGTCCCTTGTGGCGCCGCGTACCGCGTTTGCGCAATCGAGCGCTGCTAAAATGGCTTCCCCCAGTGATGGCATCCGAACCACTCGCGCCGGCCACCGCTCCGACCCGCGCCGCGCCGAGCACGACACTCGTTGCAGCAAGCATCTTCGGCGCGAGCGCCGTGCTTTGCGTGGCCGGCTATCTCGCGCTCAGCGCATCGGGGCCGTGGTTTGGCGGGGCACCGGTGCGCTATTGGACCGCCCAGGAGCTCATCGTGCCTCGCGGCACCGCGCAGCTCGGCGAGGAAGGACTTTCGGTGCTCGCGCCGGATGCGACCGGGACAATTGTGATTTCGCTCAACGCAAATGCCGCGTTGCGCGCGAGCGCCTACCCCGTGATCGCGTGGGACGTGCTGAACGTGTCCGAAAACGTTGAGGCCACGCTTCTCTGGTACAGCGATTACAAGGCCTCGCGCATTTCGACGCGCGCGCTCGCGATCGAAGGGCGCCGGATTGCTCCTGCCGATCTCGCGGGGGACCGCGACTGGATCGGCACGATCAGCGGGCTCGCCCTCGTGTTGCGAGGCTCGTTCAGCGCGCCGATGCTCGTGCGCGGCGTGTCCGCGAAGCCCATGACGCCCGGTCAGGTCGCGGCTGATCGCGAGAGCGAGTGGCTGACCTACGAGCCGTGGAACGGCGCCTCCATCAACACGATCGCCGGCGGTGCCGATGCCCAGGATCTGCCGCTGCCGGTCGTGCTCGCGGCCATCGTGATCGTCGGGGCGCTTCTCTATGCGGCTTTGGTGCGCTGGACTCCGGGTCTCGTGGGCAGGTTTCGCCCCGTCGTGATCGCCGTGGGCTTTCTGGCCGCCTGGCTCGTGCTCGACGCTCGCTGGCAATGGAACCTCGCCCGCCAAGCCGGCTCGACCATCGAGCAGTACGCGGGCAGGAACTGGCGCGAACGCCACCTCGCCGCAGAGGACGGCCAGCTATTTGCATTCATCGAGGACGTCCGCGCGAAGCTGCCGCCGCCCGTCGAGGCCTCGCCGCGCATATTCATGGTCGCAGACACACATTACTTCCGCGACCGCGGTGCGTATCACCTCTATCCCTACAACGTGTACTTCGACCCGGCGCACGACACGATTTCGCCTGCATCGACGCTGCGGGCGGGCGATTACCTCGTTGTTTATGGACGCGAGGCCCTGGAGTACGACGCTGCGCGGGAGGGTTTGCGCTGGGGCGCGAACGAATCGGTCGCCGCGGAGCGGCTGCTCGGCGGCCCGGGCGCGGCACTGTATCGGATACGCTGAAACGCAGGCGCATGGACTACATCGGCCTCACACTCGGACTTGTACTGCCGTGGTTGCTCGGCTATTCCGTTCTGCTCGCCCTCGGCTGGCCTGTCGCGGAACCCGACAGCGGCGGTATTGCGTTGCGCCTCGGCTACGGCTATGTGATCGGAACACTGCTGCTCACGGCCTGGATGCGCGCGGTCAGCGCGGCCGGAATGCATTTTGGCTGGCTGACAACCAGCGTGCCGCCTTTCGTCTTGACTGCACTGCTGATCGTCTGGGCATGGCGGCATGGGCGTGTTTCTTCGCGCCTTTTCGGCGCGATCTCGCTTCGGTCGTTGCCGCGGTGGCAGCGTTTCCTGTGGGTCGGCCTTGCCTCGTGGCTCGTTCTGCGCATCGCATCGTTGGCTATCGAAGTGGCTTGGCGGCCGCTCTATCCCTGGAACGCCTGGACCGAATGGGCGACCAAGGCGCGCGTGTGGTACGGGCTCGGTCACATCGTTCCATTCGCAGGCGCAAGCGAATGGCTCACCGGTGCGCCCGCCTACTTCGACGCCGCACCCGGCAATCCGGCAACCGTGCCGCTGCTGCAGGTGTGGAGCTGCGTGGCGCTGGGCCGCTGGGATGATTCCGCGATGAATTGGCCGTGGCTGCTGACCTTGATTGCGCTTGCGCTCTCGGCCTATGGAGCGCTTCGCGACCGCGGCTCGGCGCCGCTCGTTGCACTCGGCGGCTGCTGGCTCATCGTCTCGCTGCCGCTTCTGGACGTGCAGGTTGCGCTCGCCGGCTATCCCGACCTGATGCTCGCGACCGTGTATGCGCTCGCGGCGTTGGCGCTCTATCGCTGGAGCGTGCGCCGCGATTGGCGCGATGCATGCGTCGCAGTGATCCTCGCCTTGTCCTGTCCGCTCATCAAGCATTCGGGGGCGTTCTGGGCCATGACCCTCGTGCCCGGAGTCGTTGCGACGCTGCTGCCAGGCCGTGGCGTCAAGCTTCTCGGTTTCGCGCTTGGCGCCGGAATCCTGGTCTTGCTGGCGCTTACGCGATGGGACACGGCCTTTCTCGGCCGCCATCTCGATTTCGAGCCGTCATGGCGATCGCTCATCGCGGGTTTCCTTCTTCTCGGCAACTGGCATCTGCTCTGGTACGCCGCGATCGCACTGGCAGTCGTCGGGTCGCGGCACCTCGTCCAGCGACCGCTTGCGCCGCTGGCGATGATTGCAGCGGCGGTGCTGATCTTGGTCTTCATCGTGTTCGCCTATCCTGCCGCCGGCGCCTGGATCGGCGATTCCACTGCCCTCAGCCGCTTCGCACTCCCGCTCGCGATCGTTCTCGTCTTTCTCGGCGTCCTGTTGTGGAACGAGCTGACCAAACATGTGCCGGCGAACGCAATCGCTTCGACCGCCGCAGCCAGGGTTGCCGATGCTTGAGCTTCCGTCCGTCACACTGTGCTGCATCGACACCGCGAACCCGCTGCTCGCGTTGCGTGCGCTGCGCCAGTCGGCTGCGGACATCAGCTTTGCACGAACGCTGCTGCTGACGGATCGTCCGATCGATGTTTCCGACATCGAGCTGCGCCAGATCGCGCCGATCGCTTCGCGCGTTGAATATTCGGCGTTCGTGTTGAAGAAGCTCCTCGATCACATCGACACGCCGCATGTCCTGCTCATCCAGTGGGACGGCTACGTAATCAATCCGTCCGCGTGGCGCGCCGAGTTTCTCGCCTGCGACTACATCGGCGCCAGGTGGTTCTGGCAGAAGGATGCGCACCGCGTGGGCAACGGAGGTTTCTCCCTGCGCTCGCGCAAGCTTCTCGACGCGCTGCAGGACCCTCGCATCGAGCTCGATGGCGTGGAAGACGAGACCATTTGCCGGAAGTTTCGGCCGTATCTCGAGCGGGAGCACGGCATCGTCTTCGCCTCCGAGGCGCTGGCCGACGAATTCGCCTTCGAGGCGGCATACCCCATCGGCAAGCCGTTCGGTTTCCACGGGCTGTACAACTTCTGCCGCGTGGTCTCTTCACAGGAGCTTGCCTTGCTGCCGCGGCTGTTCACGCCGGCGATCGCGCGCTCGCCGCAACTGCTTCAGCTCGGCCGCAACTGCCTCGCGCTCGGCGAGTGGCGGTCGGCGGCCGCGATCTTCCAGCGGATCCTGGAGGAAACGCCCGACAGCATTGAAGCACGGGCGAGCCTCGCTGCCGCAACCAAGAACGCGGCCGCCGCGCCCCGCGCAGGCCGCAACGACCCCTGTCCCTGCGGCAGCGGCAAGCGCTTCAAGCACTGTCACGGCTCGACGACGGGACTGGAAGAGACAATCGCCACGGCTGACGGTTTCGTCCAAAAGTTGAAGCACGCAGTCGCACTGCACCAGAGCGGCGATGCGGACGCAGCGCTACCGATCTATCGCGAGGTGCTTTCGCAGCAACCCGACAACCCGGTCGCCCAGCACTTCCTCGGCGTGATTCACTACCAGCGCGGCAAGCTCGAAGAGGCCCTGCCGCTCCTCGAGCGCGCTGCGGCGCTTCAGCACGATGAGCCGGAATTTCACAACAATCTCGGCCTCGCGCTGGCCGCAGCCGATCGCGAAGCCGATGCGGCCGCCGAATATCGAGTTGCGCTGTCGCTCAAGCCGGATCACGCCGTCGCCTGGAACAACCTCGGTCTCGCACTGCAGGCGGCCAATGAAATCGCCGCCGCCATCGATGCGTTCCGGCGCGCGCTTGCGCTCAAGCCCGACTTCACGCACGCGCGCTGGAATCTCGCGCTCGCCTTGCTCCTCGACCGGCAATTCGACGAAGGCTGGCGCGAGTACGAAGCTCGCCTGGAGCTGCCGGAGCTGGGCAAGAACCGCCATCGCTACGAAGGACCGCGATGGGAAGGGGCGCCGCCCGAAGGCAGGACGATATTGCTCTACCCCGAGCAGGGGCTGGGCGACGCACTGCAGTTCGCCCGCTACGCATCGATCCTCACCGCGCGCGGCGCGCGCTGTGTCATCCGTTGCCCGGAAGCGCTGGCGCCGCTGCTCGCGACCGTCCCCGGCGTAGCCCGAGTCGTGCGCGACGAGGAGCCGCTGCCGCATTACGACGCGCATGCGCCGCTGCTTTCCCTCCCGCGCCTCGCGGGCACGAAGGCCGACGCGATTCCGGCGACGGTCCCTTACATCACGATCGGGGAAGCGCAGCGCGCGGCTGCTCGCGCGACACTCGCGCGTTCCAGCGCACCGCGGCGAGTGGGCCTCGTCTGGGCGGGCAATCCGGGCCATAGCAACGATCGCAATCGATCGCTCGCTCTCGCGGTTCTGCTTTCCCTTCTCGACGTGCCCGGCATCGCCTGGTTCTCGCTCCAACAAGGCGATCGCGCGGCGCAGATCGCGCAGACTCGCGGCGCGGAAGCTCTGACGCCGCTTCCCGCCAACTCGACGCTCTCCGACACCGCGGCGCTCGTCGCGGAGCTGGACCTCGTCGTCACGGTCGACACCAGCATCGCGCATCTTGCCGGAGCGCTTGCGCGGCCGGTGTGGATTCTGCTTCCCTTCGCGCCCGACTGGCGCTGGCTGCTCGGGCGCGACGACAGTCCCTGGTA
>DATJWL010000152.1:0-31645 GCA_035501215.1 Casimicrobiaceae bacterium | reverse complement strand
CGCGAGATAAAGCTCGCCGAAGTTGATCGGCGTGGGACGCGAGCCCCAGGCTTCCGCCATGGCGTTGAACACGTCCACCGGCGGCACGCGCAGCTTGAACCCGGCGAGATCCCTCGGCTCCTTCACCGCCTTGCTCGCGGTGGTCAGGTGGCGCGTGCCATAGTAGATGGTGTCGATGATGCGCATGTTGCGCGTCTTCACGAGCTGATCGGAGAGGTTGCGCGCATCCGCGCTCGCCATGCCCTTGGCCATGTGCGCGGCGTCGCGCCAGATATAGGGCGCCTCGAGCACGGAGATCGCCGGCACCCAGGAGCCGAACGTCCCGGCGCCGTCGGTGTAAAGCTGGAGCGCGTTCGAAGCGAGGGCCTCGATCATGTCGCGCTGGGTGCCGAGCTGCGACGCCGGGAACACCTGCATCTCGAGCCTGCCGCCGGTCTTCTCGGCGATCTCCTTGCCCGCGGCCTGCAACGCGACGACACTCGGGTAGTTGGCGGCCAGCACGTCGCCGTAGCGAATGATGGTCCTCGTCTGCGCGCCGGCGTGGCGAATGATCGGACCGGTGGCGAGCGCTGCCGCAGCGGCCGCGCTGAATCTGCGTCTCGAGATCATCGAGCTCCTCCCTTTGTGCCTACGGGCACATGATATCAAGCGCCTAAGCTGGCCGCTCGAGTCGGAACCAATCGCCCTTGCCGCGGTCGGTTCTGCGATCGGATACACTGACTGGCGTTGGCCCCAATCGACATTCTCGGCAGGAACATCATCATGAAGAAGTGCTTCGCTGTTGCCATGTCCTCCCTGTTTCTACTCTCCGCGCCGCTTCGCGCGCAGGCGATCGATTACAGCGACATCTGGTTTCTCCCGGCCGAATCGGGCTGGGGAGTCAACCTCATTCAGAACGAAGATGTCATCTTCGCGACCTTCTTCGTCTACGGAGCAAACAATCAACCGACCTGGTTCGTGGCGGTCATGAATCGTGATGGCAGCGGCAACTTCACGGGCAATCTGTATACGACCGTCGGATCGTACTACGGCGGACCGTGGAACCCGGCCGCCAATTCCGAAACGCTCGCGGGCACGGCCTCGTTCGTGCCTTCTGATCCGTACTCTGGCACGCTGAGTTACAGCCTGATCAACGGACCCACCGTCGTGAAGCCGATCCAGCGACAGACGCTCAGGACCATCGTCCTCGGCGGCAATTACGTTGGAGGTCAGGCCGGCGCCTATTCGAATTGCAACAACAGTGGCCAGAATGGCCCCTACACCGATACCTACACGCTGGACGTCACGCAAGCCAACGGCGCAGCGACCTTCACCTTCAACTACACCAGCGGAGCGACTTGCACCATGGCCGGAAGCCTTCAGCAAGCCGGCCAGCTCTACCGGATCGATCCCGCGAGCTATAGCTGCACCGGCTCGCTGACGTTCAACGCGTCGGCGACGATGGAGGAGATCAAGGCAACGGCTCAGGGCATCGAGGGGCGATTCACGGGGTACTTAAGCGGCGGCTGCCAGGAGGATGCGCAATTCTCCGGAGCCCTCAACTAACCGTCCGCTCGATGCCCTCGCCGACGCACGCACTCGAACAGGCAGACCGCGGCGGCCGCCGCGGCGTTGAGCGATTCGAAGCCGCCCGGCATCGGAATCATGACGCGGGCCTTCGCGGCGTCGCGCAGTTCCGCCGACAAGCCGCTGCCCTCGTTGCCGATGGCGATCGCGACCGGTGCGGCGAGATCCGCCGCGAAGAGCGACTCCCCGTTTGAAACCACTGCGGCGACGACACGGCCGCGATACTCGTCCGCCCACGCCGCAAGGTCCACGTCCTCGTAGATTTCGAGCTGAAAGTGCGCGCCCTGGCCTGCGCGCACCACTTTCGGCGACCACGCGAAGACGCAATGCGGGGACAGGAACACCTGCTCCACGCCTGCGGCAGCAGCGCTGCGCAGGATCGAGCCGACGTTGCCGGGGTCCTGCACGTCCTCGAGCAGCAAACAGAAATCGCCGGCGCGTTTGAATTCGCTTGTCGGCGTCGGCACGACCGCGAGCGCGCCGACGCTGGCCGGGATCTGCGCGAGCTCGCCCCACGCCGACTCCGTGACGACCAGCGTGCGGCTTTCGGGCACGCCGGAGCGCAGCGCGCGCACTTCCAGTTCGGGCAGCGAAGATTCTGCGACGATCAAGGTCTCGGGAGGACCGTAGCGCGCCTGGTAGGCCGCGATCACGTGCGCGCCCTCCAGCACGCAGCGCCCCGCCTTGCGGCGGTCGCGCGAGGAGCCGATCAGACGGGCGGCTTCTCTTAGGCGCGGATTGTCGCGCGAGGTGATGCGGGGCATCAGGATTTCGTCATTCCCGCGTAAGCGGGAATCCAGCGTCTCCCGTCCTAGCGTCACTGGGTCCCCGCTTTCGCGGGGACGACGCCGCGGGTGTTTCCGCCGGGAGCTGGAAGAACACCTCGTCCTGCTTGATCATCCCCAACTCCGAGCGCGCGCGCTCCTCGATCGCATCGAACCCGGTCTTGAGGTCGCGAACGTCGGCGTCGAGCGCGGCGTTGCGTGCTTTCAGCTCCTCGTTGACCCGGCGCTGCGCTTCGACCTGGCGCGTCAGCTCCCGCACCTGGAGCCAGCCGCCCTTCCCGAGCCACATCGGGTACTGCAGGGCCACGATCAGCAGCGCGAAGATGACCGCGAGAGCGCGCAAGGCCGGTGGCTACTTCAATTGTCGGAACGCGCTGCGCCCGGGATAGCTCGCGACGTCGCCGAGGTCTTCCTCGATGCGCAGGAGCTGGTTGTACTTGGCGATGCGGTCCGAGCGCGACAATGATCCGGTTTTGATCTGGCCGGCGTTGGTGCCCACCGCGATGTCGGCGATCATGCTGTCCTCGGTCTCGCCCGAGCGGTGCGAGATGATCGAGGTGTAGCCTGCCCGCAGCGCCATCTGCACCGCGGCGAAAGTTTCGGTAAGCGTGCCGATCTGGTTGATCTTGATCAGGATCGAGTTGGCAATGCCTTTCGCGATCCCCTCCTTCAGGATCTTCGTGTTGGTGACGAAGACGTCGTCGCCGACGAGCTGCACCTTGCGTCCCAGCCGATCGGTCAGGAGCTTCCAGCCCTCCCAGTCCTGCTCGGCCATGCCGTCCTCGATGGAGATGATCGGATACTTGTCGACCCAGGCTGCGAAGTAGTCGACCATCTGCGAGCGCGTGAGCCGCGCGCCCTCGCCTTTCAGCTCGTAGATGCCGTCCTGGTAATACTCCGAGGCTGCGGAGTCGAGCGCGAGCGCGATGTCGGTTCCGGCGGTGTAGCCGGCTTTGTCGATCGCTTCGAGCAGGAGATGCAGCGCATCCTCGTTGGAGGCGAGGTCCGGCGCGAACCCGCCTTCGTCACCCACTGTCGTCGCCATGCCCTTCGAGTCGATGAGCTTCTTCAGCGCCTGGAAGACTTCGGCGCCGTAGCGAAGCGCCTCGCGAAAGGTCGGCGCGCCGAGCGGCACCAGCATGAATTCCTGCATGTCGATGCTGTTGTTCGCGTGCGCTCCGCCGTTGATCACGTTCATCTGCGGCACCGGGAGCGACATCTCTCCGGCGCCACCAAGATAGCGATAAAGCGGCAGCGTCGACTCCTCGGCGGCCGCCTTCGCCACCGCGCACGACACCGCGAGGATCGCATTGGCGCCGAGCCGGCCCTTGTTATCGGTGCCGTCCAGGTCGATCATCGTGCGGTCGACGAATGCCTGCTCGGACGCGTCGAGCCCGATGATCGCTTCGCATATCTCGGTGTTGACGTGCTCGATCGCCTTCTGCACGCCCTTGCCGCCGTAACGCGCCGCGTCACCGTCGCGCAGCTCGATCGCTTCCCTCGATCCCGTCGAGGCGCCCGAAGGCACCGCGGCGCGGCCGCTCACGCCCGACTCGAGCACGACGTCGGCCTCGATCGTGGGATTGCCGCGCGAATCGAGGATCTCGCGCGCGATGACGTCGACGATGGCGCTCATGTTTCTCCCTGACGAATCATTTGTTGTGCTTGACGGCGCGCAGCGCGGGCCGTTCAGGCCATGGCATCAGGCTGGCTTCGGCAAACCCCGCCCGCTTCACCGTGGTATCGATCGCGATCAGCGTTTCGAGCAGCTCGCGCATGCGATCGAGCGGCCACGCGTTCGGTCCGTCGGACAGCGCCTTCGCGGGATCGGGGTGAGTCTCCATGAATATGCCCGCGACCCCGGCGGCCACTGCCGCGCGGGCGAGCACCGGCACGAACTCGCGCTGGCCGCCGCTCGCGGTCCCCTGTCCGCCCGGGAGCTGCACCGAATGCGTGGCGTCGAAAACGACCGGGCAGCCGGTCGCGCGCATGATCGCGAGCGAGCGCATGTCGGAGACGAGGTTGTGGTAGCCGAAGGAAGCGCCGCGCTCGCAGACCATGATGTTGTCGCGGCCGCTCGCCTCGCGCGCCTTGTCGACGACGTTCGCCATCTCCTCGGGCGCGAGAAACTGGCCCTTCTTGATGTTGACCGGTTTGCCGGCCGAGGCCACCGCGCGGATGAAATCGGTCTGGCGGCAGAGGAAGGCCGGCGTCTGCAGGACGTCGACGGCCGCCGCCACTTCCGCCACGTCTTCGACGGTGTGCACGTCGGTGAGCACGGGCACGCCGACCTGGCGCTTCACTTCGGAGAGGATGCGCAAGCCCTCCTCCATCCCCAGCCCGCGGAACGATTGCGACGAGCTGCGATTGGCCTTGTCGTACGAGGACTTGAAGATGAACGGCACCGAGAGCGCCGCGCAGGTCTCCCTGAGCCTTCCTGCGACGTCGATCTGAAGCTGCTGCGACTCGACGACGCACGGGCCCGCGATCAGAAACAGAGGCCGGTCCAGGCCGGCCTCGAAACCGCACAGCTTCATGGGTTGTTACGCGACGAGCTGCGGCCGCGCACGCACTGGCTCGCCGCGCGCTTCGCGCGCGTGCGCCAGCGCGGCGTTGACGTAAGCGATGAACAAAGGATGGCCGCGCCGCGGGTTCGAGGTGAACTCGGGGTGGAACTGGCACCCGAAGAACCACGGGTGGTCGGCGAGCTCGATCATCTCGCACAGGTCGCCGGCGAGCGCGCTCTTCGCCCGCGCGCCGACGACCAGCCCCGCGGCTTCGAGGCGTGGCAGGTAATGATTGTTGACCTCGTACCGGTGGCGGTGCCGCTCGGCGACGGTCGTCGATCCGTAAATCCGATGCGCGAGCGATCCAGGCACGACGTCGCAGGGTTGCGCCCCGAGCCGCATCGTTCCGCCGAGATCCGACTGCGCACTCCGCTTTTCGATCGTGCCGTCGCGGTTCTGCCATTCGGTGATGAGTGCCACCACCGGATGCGGGGTATCGGGATCAAACTCGGTGCTGTTGGCGTTGGCGAGCCCCGCCTTGTGCCGCGCGTACTCGATGATGGCGAGCTGCATGCCGAGGCAGATGCCGAGATAGGGAATCCCGTTCTCGCGGGCGTAGCGAATCGTCTTGATCTTTCCTTCGACGCCGCGCTTGCCGAATCCGCCCGGAACGAGGATCGCGTCCATGCCCTTCAGTGCATCCACCCCATCGTGATCGATCGCCTCGGAATCGACGTAATGGATCTGCACCTTGCTGCGCGTGTGGATTCCAGCATGCACGAGCGCTTCCGAGAGCGACTTGTACGATTCGGTGAGATCGACGTACTTGCCCACCATGGCGATCTTCACTTCGTGCTCGGGATGCACGAGCGCGTCGATCAGTCGGTGCCAAATGGAGAGGTCGGCCGGCTTCGGGCTCAGATCGAGCTTGCGGCAGACGATCTCGTCCAGGCCTTCGGCGTGCAGCGCTACTGGAATCTTGTAGATCGAATCGGTGTCCAGCGCGGGGATCACCGCTTCCGGCGTGACGTTGGTGAAGAGAGCGATCTTCTTGCGGTCGCCGTCGGGTAGCGGGCGGTCCGCCCGGCACATGACGATGTCGGGCTGGATACCGATCTCGCGCAACTCCTTCACCGAGTGCTGCGTCGGCTTCGTCTTCATCTCGCCGGCGGTGGCGATGAAAGGCACCAGCGTCAAATGGATGTAGCAGACGTTGTCGCGGCCGAGGGTGATGCCCATCTGACGGATCGCCTCGAGGAACGGCAGCGACTCGATGTCGCCGACGGTACCTCCGACTTCCACCACGGCCACTTCAGCGTCGCCGGCGCCGGACATGATCCAGCTCTTGATCTCGTCCGTGATGTGCGGGATCACCTGCACCGTGCCACCCAGATAGTCGCCGCGCCGCTCCTTGCGGATCACGCTCTCGTAGATCTGGCCGGTCGTGAAGTTGTTGCGCTTGCCCAGTTTCACATCGACGAAGCGCTCGTAGTGCCCGAGGTCGAGATCGGTCTCGGCGCCGTCCTCGGTGACGAAGACCTCGCCGTGCTGGAACGGGCTCATCGTCCCAGGATCGACGTTGATGTACGGATCGAGCTTGAGATTGGTGACGCGGATGCCGCGGGAAGCGAGGATGGCGGCGAGAGACGAGGCGGCGATGCCCTTCCCCAGCGAGGAAACGACGCCACCCGTTACAAACACGAACTTGGTCATGGACGACAAGTTCTGGAAATTGGCAGTTTACCCGAAGTCCTCCGTCGTTACAAACCGATGTTCCATGGCGTGAAACAAACGCGCGCCTAAGCCAGCCCGCGCGCCAGGCGCTCGATCGTCCGCTCGCGGCCCACGAGCGCGAGCACCGCATCGATCGCGGGCGTGCTGGCGCTGCCTGCGACGAGCACGCGCAAGGGCATCATCACCTGCGGCGGCTTGAGCTTGTGTTTCGCGATCGCCTCCTTGATCGTCGCCAGAATGCGATCGCGCTCCCAGGGCACTGCCGCGAGTTGCGGCGTCAGCTCGCGCAAGGCGGCGCGGTTCTGCTCGTTCAGGTGCTGCGCTCTGAGCGCTTCTGGTGCCGGCTCGTCGCGATAGAAATAGCGGGCCGCCTCGGCCATCTCCACGAGCGTGGCGGCTCGATCGCGCAAGAGCTCGGCCACCGCGGCCGCAGGCGGCCCCTGCGAAACTTCGCTGCCGTCGCGCGCGAGAAAAGGCGCCAGCGCTGCGCCAAGCGCTTCAGCCGGCTTGCGCTTGATGTGCTCGTGATTCACCCAGCGCAGCTTCTCGGCGTCGAAGCGCGCCGGCGAAGGATGGACGTGCGCGATTTCGAACCACTCGACGAACTGCTCGCGGCCGAAGACCTCGTCGTCGCCGTGCCCCCAGCCGAGTCGCGCGAGAGCGTTGATCATCGCCTCGGGCAGGAAACCGTCGTCCTTGTACTGCATGACGCTGACCGCGCCGTGGCGCTTCGAGAGCTTCGTTCCGTCGTCGCCGAGCACCGTCGGCAGGTGGGCATAAACCGGGACGCTCGCGCCAAGCGCGCGGATGATGTTGATCTGGCGCGGCGTGTTGTTGACATGATCGTCGCCGCGGATCACGTGCGTGATGCGCATGTCGAGATCGTCGACGACCACCCCGAAGTTGTACGTCGGAACGCCGTCGCTGCGCACGATGACGAGGTCGTCCAGCTCGGCGTTGGCGATCTCGATCGGTCCCTTTACCTGATCGTCCCACGCGACGCTGCCTTCCGTCGGATTCTTGAAGCGGAACACCGGTGCAACGCCGGACGGCGGCGTCTGGCCGGGTTTCAGATTCTCCGGCCGCCAGCGCCCGTCGTAGCGCGGCTTCTCTCCGCGCGCCATCTGCTGCGCGCGCAACGATTCGAGCTCCTGGGGCGTCATGTAGCAGCGATACGCGAGGCCGCGCTCGAGCATGTCGTCGAGCACGGCCTTGTAGCGGTCGAGCCGCTGCATCTGGAAGTAGGGACCTTCGTCGTAATCGAGCTCGAGCCACGTCATCGCATCGAAGATCGCCTGGATGGCTGCCTTCGTCGAGCGCTCAACGTCCGTATCTTCAACGCGCAGCACGAACTGCCCGCCGTGATGCCGCGCAAACGCCCACGCAAAGAGGGCTGTGCGCGCGCTCCCTAGATGCAGATAGCCGGTCGGGCTCGGAGCGAAGCGGGTGCGGACAGGCGACACGGGAGTTGACACGCGACGGATGGGGAATTGTACCGGACGCTGCGCAACGAAGGCTCGGGTCGCGCAGTGCGCCGGGAGTGGCGAGGCGCGAGAGGACTAGTCGGAGGCGGACAAGCGCCCCGCGATTTCGCTCGCCGCATCGCCTTCGAGCATCTGCTCGAACGCCTCAGGACGCGCGATGCCGTAGCCCTGTGCGTAGTCGACGCCGATCGAGCGCAGGAGATCGAGGATCTCCACCGTCTCGACCGATTCGGCGATGGTCTGCTTGCCCATGACATGGCCGATGTCGTGGATCGCCTGCACCATCGCACGGTCGACGGGGTCCTCGGCCATGCCGCGCACAAAGCTGCCGTCGATCTTCACGTAGTCGACCGGCAGGTGCTTGAGATAGCTGAACGAGGACACGCCGGCGCCGAAGTCGTCCAACGCGAAGCGGCACCCCAGCGCGCGCAGCGCGGCGATGAACTCGGCCGCCTTCGACAGGCTCGTCACCGCGGTGGTCTCGGTGATCTCGAAACAGATCAGCGCGTGCGGCAGACCCGCGCGCAGGAACTCCGCGAGCACGAAGTCGAGGAAGCTGTCATCGTTGATCGACGCGCCGGAAAGATTGATCGCGCAGAGCCCCGGCTGGCGCGAGCCACCGCGGCGGCGATTCTCGGCGAGGATGTCGAACGCGTGGCGCAAGACCCAGCGATCGACGGCCGGCATCAGGTTGTACCGCTCGGCGGCCGGCACGAACGCCATCGGCGGCACCAGCTCGTCGCGCTCGCTCTTCAGCCGCACCAGCACTTCCACGTGATCGTGCGCCGTTCTGTCGCCGTTGAGCGCGCGAATCGGCTGCGCGAAAAGCTGGAACCGGTTTTCGGCGAGCGCGCGCTGCAGGCGGTCGACCCACTCCATCTCGCCGTGACGCACCGCGACGTCGGTGTCGCGCGGGTGATAGACCTGGATGCGGTTGCGCCCCTTGTCCTTGGCGAGATAGCACGCCGCGTCGGCTGCGGAGAGCGCATCGGCCAGCGTGCGCGGCCCGTCGATCATGTTCACGACGCCGATGCTGACGCTGGTCGAGAACGACCGCGTGCCCCAGGTGAACTTGAAGTCGGCCACCGATCGCCGCAGCCCTTCGGCGATACGCAGCGCTGGCTCCGGCGGACAATGCTCGAGCAGCACCCCGAACTCGTCGCCGCCGAGGCGTGCAATGGTGTCTCCGGCGCGCAATCCCGGGCGTAGCAGGTTGCTCACCTGCCGCAGCATCTCGTCGCCCGCAGCGTGACCGCAGGTGTCGTTGACGACCTTGAACTGGTCGACGTCGAGATAGAGCACCGCGTGGTGATAGTCGGCGTCCTGCGGACGGTCGAGCGCGGCGCGCAGGCGGCTCTCGAATTCGCGCCGGTTCGGCAATCCCGTGAGCGCGTCGTGCGAGGCGAGGTGAGAAAGCCGCGCCGCGTACTGGCGTTCGCGGCTCATGTCATGGAAGACCAGCACCGCGCCCTGGACGCGCCCTGCGCGATCGCGGATCTGCGCCATGCTCGCGTCGACTGCGATCGGCGCGCTAGCGCGGCGCAGCAGCACGATGTCGCTCTCGAGATGCATCGTGCCGCCCTCGCGCAGCGCGCGGTCGAGCCGATCGCCAAGGGTTCGTCCCGTCGTCTCCTGGACCACCGCGAAGACCGAGGCGAGCGGCTGGCCCTTGGCGTCGCCCAGCGGCCACTCGGTCAGGCGCTCTGCTACCGCGTTTAGGTACTCGACGCAGCCCTGTGTGTCGACCGTGATCACGGCGTCGGCAATCGAGGCGAGCGTGACCTCCGCGCGTTCCTTCTCGGCGAATAGCTGCGCCTCGGTCTGCTTGCGGTATTCGATGTCGGTGACCGACCCGCCCATCCGGATCAACTGGCCGGCCGCATCGCGCACGGTGCGGCCGCGCGCCTGGAACCAGCGCGCGTCCCCGCTCTTCAGAAGCATGCGCAGCTCCAGCTCGAAGGGGCCAGCGCCGAGCGAAGGTTCGCCGACGAGGCGCACCATCCGCTCGCGGTCTTCGGGATGAAACAGCGACAGGAACGAGGTCGGCGTGACGAACAGCTCGCCCGGCGCATAACCGAGAAGCTCCTGGAACCGCGGCGACATGTAGATCTCGTCCGCGACGACGTTCCAGTCCCAGATTCCGTCGTTGCTGTCGCTCACCGCGCGCTCGAAGCGCTCCTCGCTCGCGTGCAGCGCCGCCTCGAAGGAGCCTCGCTGCGACATGAGCAAGCGCGCGCGCAGTAGTGCGAGCAGCACCAGCGCCATGGCGACCAGCACGTTGAGCGCGGTGAGGAGGGTCGTCGCCGTGCGCGAGGTTTCGCCGAGCGTGGCGGAAAACTGACGCTCTAGGTCGGTGAGGCGAAGGTCGATCGCGCGAATGCGCTTGTTCGCCCGGTCGAGACGGCGCGGGTCGAACGTTCCGGCAGCGATCGCGGTGCGAACCTCGTTCGCGACTTCCGCCAACTCGTCCATCTTCGCGTCGCCCTCGGTCCAGATGGCGATCGCCCTGGCCATGAACTCGACGTTCTGGTAGCGCTGGAACATTCCGATCATCCCGGCGACGTCGTCGGGATGGTTGCCTCCCTGCAGGAAGCCGTCGCGCGCGACGGCGAGATCAGGATCGGGCTTGAGCAGCTCCTCGCGGGCTTTGCGATCGCCGTCGATGGTGCGAATGGCGTCGAGGTAGGCGCGATATTCGCTGTCGTCTGCAGTGCGCGCGTAAAGCGAGAGATGCGCCACCGCGTCTTTCTGCGCCTTCGACCACAGGCTCTCGCCGCCCACGTAGGCGCGCACGTCCGACATGACCTCGAGGCTGACGCTCACCAACACCGCGAGCAGCACGACGATGGCCACGAAGGGCCAGATCAACCGGATCAGTCGGGCGGCGTCGGGCCGGCGGGTGCGCCAGAACCTGCCGATGCTCTTGCGTCCCATTTTTTCGACTGCTCCCAAATTACCGCGCACAAACGACCACTGCCCGCGCCCGACGCGGCGTCAGCGTCTCAGTGTGCACGGTTCTTGAGTAACGGGCCAGTCCGCCCGGTCGGCAGCCGATCAGCGCCCAGCGGAAGGCTGCCAGCGCAGATCCAGGGTGGTCGGCACCGCCGGATTCGCCGGTTCCGGCCGCACCGTCATCGGGCCTGGAGTGTGTCCGTGCATCCAGAAGCGCGCGATGCGGCGCGCCTCCGCGGCGTTGGCATTCACCGGGAAAGCTTCGTAGTTACGCCCGCCTGGATGCGAGACGTGATAGGTGCAGCCGCCGAGCGCGCGCCCCGCCCATGTGTCGACCAGATCGAAAGTGAGCGGCGCCTGCACCGGAATCGTCGGATGCAGCGCGGAAGGCGGGCTCCAGGCGCGAAAGCGCACGCCGGCGACGAACTCCCCGGGAACGCCTGTCGCCGCGAGCGGAAGCGCACGGCGGTTGCACGTCACGATGTGCCGTCCTCCGATCATGCCGTTCACTTTCACCTGCAACCTCTCGATCGAGGAATCAACGAAGCGCGCCGTGCCGCCGAGGCTCACCTCCTCGCCCAGCACGTGCCATGGCTCGATCGCCTGCCTCAGCTCGATCGTCACTCCGTCGTAGCTCACCGTGCCGAAGCGCGGAAAACGGAACTCGACGAACGGATCGAACCACTCGACCGCGAAGGCGTAGCCGAAGGCGTTGAGGTCCGCGACGACGTCGCGGATGTCCGCGGTGACGAAATGCGGCAACAGCCAGCGATCGTGCAACGCCGTGCCCCAGCGCACGAGCTTGCCGCGATAGGGCTGCTGCCAGAAGCGCGCGACAAGCGACCGCAGCAGCAGCATCTGCACCGCGCTCATGCGCGCGTGCGGCGGCATCTCGAAGGCGCGGAATTCGAGCAGGCCCAGTCGCCCGGTCGCACTGTCCGGAGAATAGAGCTTGTCGATCGAGAATTCCGCGCGATGCGTGTTGCCGGTGAGATCGGTCAGGAGATGGCGCAGCAGCCGATCGACGAGCCATGGCTGCGGCGTTTCCTCACGGGCGTGATGCTTGCGCTCGAGTTGCTGGAACGCGATCTCCAGCTCGTAGAGCCGATCGTCGCGCGCTTCGTCCACGCGCGGCGCCTGGCTGGTCGGGCCGATGAAGAGTCCCGAGAACAGGTACGAGAGAGAAGGATGGTTCTGCCAGTAAGTGATGAGGCTCTGCAGCAGATCGGGGCGGCGCAGCAGCGGACTCTCCGCGGCCGTCGCGCCGCCGAGCGTCACGTGATTGCCGCCGCCGGTGCCCGTGTGGCGCCCGTCGAGCATGAACTTCTCGGTGCCGAGGCGCGTCTGCCGTGCCTCCTCGTACAGAATCTCGGTCGTCGCGACGAGCTCGCCCCACGACGACGCCGGGTGGATGTTCACCTCGATAACGCCAGGATCGGGGGTCACGCTCAGGACCTTGAGCCGCGTGTCGCGCGGCGGCGCGTAGCCCTCGATAGAAACCGGCACGCCGGACGCGCCGGCCGCATCCTCGATCGCGGCGAGCAAGGCCGCATAGTCCTCGACCCGGACGAGCGGCGGCATGAACACGTACAGATGCCCGTCGCGCACCTGTACGGCAAGCGCGGTCTTGATGACCTCGCGCGGAGCGCTCCCGCGCGCGCGGCCGCGACGGCGCAGGGCATTGCGCTTGGGCAGCGCTTGCGTCGGCGCAAAAGGATCGACCTGGGGCTCGTGCTCCACTTTTTCCGGCAAGATGTCAGGCAGCGAGCCGAGCGGCAGCCTCAAGCCGAGCGGTGAGTCTCCCGCGAGCGCGTACAGCCGCTCGCGTCGCAGCGGCCACGGGCTCGATTCCCACGTCGCGCCGGCGCCGTCGTGCTCCGCGACCGCTTTCAGCGGAAGAACGAATCCCGTCGGCACGTCGAGCCCTGCGAGGAGCAGCCGCGCGAGGCGCGCGCGCTCGTCGACCGCCTTGAGGTCCGCTTTGAGCGGATCGGCATTGACCGGCAGCGCCGCCTCGTCTTTGAGCAGCCGCGGGACGTCTTCATAAGCCGTGAGCACGAGGCCAGGTGGAAGATCGAGCGCAAGCGCGAGCCGCGACGCGAACTCCTTTGCCGCATCGAGCGTGGTCGTGCCCGGTGATCGCGTATCCGCAAGAAGTTGCTCATCGCGCCAGAGCGCTTCCCCGTCGCTGCGCCAGTACACGCCGAGCGACCAGCGCGGCAGCGGCTCACCCGGATACCACTTGCCCTGCGCCTGATGCAGAAATCCCCCCGGCGCAAAGCGAGCCTTGAGCCTGCGCAGCAAGTCTTCGGCAAGCTCACGCTTCTTCGCCCCGAGCGCCGCGGTGTTCCATTCCGCACCGTCCGTGTCGTCGATCGACACGAAAGTCGGTTCGCCGCCCTGCGTGAGCCGCACGTCGTTCGCAGCGAGGTCGACGTCGACCTTTTCGCCCAGCGCATCGATCGCGGCCCATTGCGCATCGGTGTAGGGCTTGGTGACGCGCGGATCCTCGTGCACCCGCGTGAGCTTCATCGCGAACTCGAACTGGACTTCGCACACGTCGGTGAAGCCGATCACCGGCGCCGCGTTGCCGGGGTCCGCGGTGCAGGCGAGCGGGATGTGCCCCTCGCCCGCAAGCAAGCCCGACGTCGGATCGAGCCCGACCCAGCCCGCGCCGGGGAGGTACACCTCCGCCCAGGCGTGCAGATCGGTGAAATCGCGCTCGGTCCCCGCGGGTCCGTCGAGAGGCTTCACGTCGGCCACCAGTTGAATGAGGTAGCCGGACGCGAAGCGCGCGGCAAGCCCGAGCTGACGCAGGATCTGCACCAGCAGCCAACCGGTGTCTCGGCAAGAGCCGCAGGCGCGCTCGAGCGTTTCCTCCGGCGCCTGCACGCCGGGCTGCATGCGCACGAGGTAGCGGATCTCGGTCTGCAGCTGATGATTGAGCCGCACCAGCATGTCGACCGTGTTCTCTTCCGGCTTGATCGTCGCGCGAAAGGCGTCGATCCAGCGCGCGAGGCGCGGAGTCAGCGGGGCCGTCTCGAGAAACGGAATCAGCTCCTTCGCGAGGCCGGCGGAGTACTCGAAAGGATAGTGCTCGGCGTGACTCTCGACGAAGAAGTCGAACGGATTGATCACCGTCATGTCGGCGGTGAGATCGACCATCACGTCGAGCTTGTCCGCGCGCTCCGGGAAGACGAGCCGCGCGATCCAGTTGCCGTACGGGTCCTGCTGCCAGTTCAGGAAATGTCCGGCTGGCTCGACGTCGAGCGAATAGCCGAGGATCGGCGTGCGGCAATGCGGCGCGGGCCGCAGGCGGATTTCGTGCGGGCCGAGGTTGACGAGCCGGTCGAACTCGTAGGTTGTCCGGTGCTGGAGCGCGACGCGAATGGCCATGCGCCGCCGCTATTCCCACTCCGGGTTCGGGAGCTGTGCGAACACCCGGCGCAGACCCTCGCCCCATTGCGTGTGGATCATCTGGAAATACGGGTCGGACTCCTCGATGCGCCGCTGCATCTTGATGCGCAAGGCGTCGCTCTCGTACATCACGAGATCGATGGGGAGCCCTACCGAGATGTTCGAGCGCATCGTGGAATCGAAGGACACGATCGTGCACTTCGTGGCCTCGAGCAGTCCGGTCGAGCGCTTGACCACGCGGTCGATCACCGGCTTGCCGTACTTGCTTTCGCCGATCTGGAAGTAGCAGGTGTCCGGGGTCGCCTCGATGAAGTTGCCTTCGCTGTAGACCTCGAACAACCGGTGCGGCTCCCCGCGCACCTGCCCGCCGACGATGAAGTTGGCGTGCGGGTCGATGTTGTTCTGCTGCAGGTATGGCCCGTCGCGCGTCTTCACCTCGCGCAGCGCGTCGCCGATAAGCCGGGCGACGTCGAACATGGAGCTCACATTCCATAAGTGCTGTCCTCCGTCGCTGGCGCGCGCACGCTGCTCGAGGAGACTCAGCGCGTTCTGCGTGATCGAGAGATTGCCGGAGGAAAGCGTTACGATGACGCGATGGCCGTCACGGGCGAAAACACGCATCTTGGAGAAGCGGGCGATCTGATCCACCCCCGCGTTGGTGCGCGAGTCCGACGCGAAGATCATCCCCGCATCGAGCGACATGGCAACACAGTAGGTCATTGAGAAAGGTCGGCGTAAGCGCTGGGCGCGATTCTAACCGATCGATGTTTCAGGGCTTCTAGTACGTCGGCACCAGGAAGCTGCGGTTGATCTCGTCGCCGAGCGCGGAGATGCGATCGAGAAACTCCATCAGGTATTCGTGCAGCCCGAACTTGATGATGTCGTCGGTCTTGCCGTAGCGAAGCCGCGAGTGCAGCTCGCCCGACACGCGCTCCGTCTCGCGCGTGTTCTCGTCGCACAGCGTCTCCAGCGTCTCGTGGATGAAGTTCATGCACGAATGCAGCGAGCGCGGCATGTCCTCGCGCAGGATCAGCAGTTCCGCTACCCGCCGCGGCGTGATGACGTCGCTGTAGATCTTGCGATAAGACTCGAACCCCGACACCGAGCGCAGCAGCGCGCCCCACTGGTAATAGTCGACCGCGCCCCCAACGTCGGCCGCGGAAGGCAAAAGGGTGTGGTACTTGACGTCGAGGATGCGGGCAGTGTTGTCGGCACGCTCGATGTGGGTGCCCAGCCGGATGAAATGGTAGGCCTCGTCGCGCAGCATGGTGCCGAAGGTGACGCCGCGGAAAAGATGCGACCGCATCTTCACCCAGCCCAGGAACTCGGAGATGCCGTTGGCCTCGATCAGCTCGTAGTCGTAGGTGCGCATGTCGAGCCACGCCGAATTGAGGTCCTCGTACATCTCCGAGGTGATGGCGCCGCGGACCGCGCGCGCGGACTCGCGCGCCGCGCGCAAGCAACAGTGGATCGACGACGGCGTCCCGGAGTCGAAGATCATGAAGCGCAGAACGTTCTCGGCGGAGAGGTCCTTGAAGCGCTCGTAGAACGCGGTCGCGAGCCCCGACGTGATGAGCGGCACCGCCCATGGCTGCGCCCAGGCGAGTCCGGGCTCGACCGCTTCGTAAGGCAGGAGCGACATCCGGTAGGTCACGTCGAGGAGCCGCGCCTGGTTCTCCGCGCGCTCGATGTGGCGGGCCATCCAGTACAGCTCGTTGGCAGTGCGGCAGAGCATGCCTCGGTCGCCCCTCAGTGGACCCTCAGTGGGCCATCACCCAGGTGTCCTTCGTGCCGCCCCCCTGCGACGAATTCACGACCAGGGATCCTTCGCGCAACGCAACGCGCGTCAGTCCACCCGGAACAAGGTTCACGGCTTTCCCGGAGAGAACATAGGGTCGCAGATCGATGTGCCGCGGCGCGAGCCCTGCATCGACAAAGGTCGGACAGGTCGAGAGCGAGAGCGTCGGCTGCGCGATGTACTTCTCTGGCTGCGCCACGATGCGGCCCCGGAACGCCTCGCGTTCGGCGGTGCTCGCAGCGGGACCCACAAGCATCCCGTATCCGCCGGCGCCGTGCACTTCCTTCACCACCAGCTCGGCCAGATGATCAAGGCAGTAGCGGAGATCGTCCTCGAGGCGAAGCTGCCACGTCGGAACGTTGTTGAGCACGGGGTCCTCGGACAGGTAATGGCGGATCATCTCCGGCACGAACGGGTAGATCGACTTGTCGTCGGCGACGCCGGTGCCGATGGCGTTGGCAAGGGTCACCCGCCCCGCGCGGTAAGCGGCGAAGAGCCCCGGCACGCCGAGCATCGAATCCGGACGGAACGCTTTGGGATCGAGGAAATCGTCGTCGACCCGGCGGTAGAGCACATGGACTCGCCGCGGGCCGCGCGTCGTGCGCATGTACAGCGTGTCGTTCTGGACGAACATGTCCTGTCCTTCGACGAGCTCGACGCCCATCTGCTGAGCGAGGAAGGCATGCTCGAAATACGCCGAGTTGTACGCTCCGGGCGTAAGCACGGCGACCTCGGGATTCTCCTCGCCCGCCGGCCCGACGCCGCGCAGGTTCTCGAGCAGCAGATCGGGATAGTGCTCGACGGGCTTGATCGCCTGCGTGGCGAACAGTTCCGGGAAGAGCCGCATCATCATCTTGCGGTTCTCGAGCATGTACGACACGCCCGAGGGCACGCGCAGGTTGTCCTCCAGCACGTAATACTCGCCCTCGCCGGCGCGCACGATATCGACCCCGGCGACGTGCGCGTAGATGTCGCCGGGCACGTCGATGCCCTGCATCTCGCGCCGGTATTGCGTGTTGCCGAGCACGCGATCCGCGGGGATCACGCCGGCCTTGATGATGCGCTGCTCGTGATAGATGTCCTTCAGGAAGAGGTTCAGGGCCTGCACGCGTTGCTTGAGCCCGCGCTCGAGAACGCGCCATTCGGCCGCGGGAATGATGCGCGGCACGATGTCGAAGGGAATCAGACGCTCGGTGCCGCCCTCGTCGCCATACACTGCGAAGGTGATGCCGACGCGATGGAAGGCGCGCTCCGCCTCGTCCCGTTTCTGGGCGATCTTGTCGGCGGCGGTGCGCTTCAGCCAGTCCGAAAAGGCCTGGTAGTGGGGGCGGACTGCGCCGTCCGGCGACGACATTTCATCGTAAATGGCACGGGACACAGTGGGGTCACCCTGCCTAGACCCGGGTTTTAGCAAGACTTGAGCCAAGGAAATTTTTGCTTTATGCCGTATAACTTTACCGAAATAGCGGCCTTGCTGTCAGTGCCGCCACGCCTGCCGGACCTGCGTCTTGCGCCCCATCATAGTGGCTGTTTTGTCCAGGACACACATAGACACGAGGCAAAGCTGGTTTGACCCTGCTTTTGGCGCTGTGCTTAAATATCCCCTCCTGTCTGGGTTCGCGCGGGGCGGTTAGCTCAGCGGTAGAGCACTGCTTTCACACGGCAGGGGCCACTGGTTCGATCCCAGTATCGCCCACCATGGAACCAAGGGGTTGCACGCAAGTGTAACCCCTATTTTTTTTCGCATGATGGCCGCATTTCGGCGCAGTGGCATGAATTTTTGCATACGATGACACTGAATCTCGGCGCGGAGAAGCCACGATGATTGCAAATTCCAAAGCGATGCGCTCGGTCCATGCGCTGGTCTTCGACGCGTATGGAACGCTGTTCGACGTGCAATCCGTTGCGACGTTGGGTGAGCGGATGTTCCCGGGCCGGGGTAATGCGCTCGCGCAAGCGTGGCGGACCAAACAGCTGGAGTACACGTGGCTGCAGAGCCTGATGTTGAGTGCCACGCAGCGGCGCGAGGACTTTGCCGCCATCACCGCGCACGCGCTCGACCATGCCGCCGAAGCGCTCGGCCTGTCGCTGCAGCCGCAACTGCGGCATCGGCTGCTCGACGCCTATCTCGATCTCTCTCCTTTCCCCGACGCCGCGCCGGCGCTGGCCGCGCTCGCGCCGCTGCCGCGAATCATCCTCTCGAACGGCACGCGCGCCATGCTCGAGCCTCTCGCCGCGTCGACTGGCATCGCTCTGCACGTCGCCGCGATCCTCTCCGTCGATGCGGCGGGGATCTACAAGCCGAGTCCGCGCGTCTATCAGCTCGCTGTCGACCATCTCAAGCTCTCGCCGGCGCGCATTGGTTTCGTCTCCTCGAACGGCTGGGACGTCGCCGGCGCGAAGGCTTTCGGCTTCACATCGCTCTGGGTGAACCGGAGCGGCGCGCCGCTCGAGCGCCACGGGCCGAAGCCCGACGCCATAGTTGCGTCGCTGGCCGAGCTGCCGGCGCTCGTCGGTGGCTAGGGCATGTACTGGCCACCGTTGACTTCGATGACCTGCCCGGTGACGTACGCGCTCATCGCGTCCGACGCGAGGTAGACGAGCGTACCGGCGCATTCTTCGGCGGTGCCCAGGCGGTTCATCGGGATGGTCGCCTGCATCGTCTTCAGCTGCTCCGGCGTCGAATAGCGCTCGTGGAAGGGTGTCGCGATGACGCCCGGCGAGATCGCATTGACCCGGATGCCGTCGCCGACGACCTCCTTCGCCCAGCCGTGCGTTGCCGTCGAGATGAAGCCCTTCGCGCCGGCGTAGATGATCGCCCCTGCTCCCCCGCCGTGCCGCGCCGCGATCGAGCTGACGTTGATCACGTTGCCGCTCTTCTGGCGGCGCATGACCGGAATCACTTCGTGCATGAAGAGCGCCACCTGGGTCACGTTGAGGGCGATGACCTGGTGCAGGAACTCCTCGTCGTAATCCTCAATCCGCGTGCGCTTCACCAGTCCACCCGCGTTGTTGACGAGGACGTCGATCCGGCCTAGCGCGGAGAGCGTTTCGCCGACGATGCGCTTGATCTCCGCAGCGCGCGTCACGTCGCCGCCGACGAGCAGCGCCTCTCCGCCTGACGCACGGACGTCCGCGGCGACCTGCTCGGCCGCGGATTTGCTCGCGTGGTAATGAATCGCCACGCGGCTGCCAAGCCGCGCGAATGCACGCGCCGCTGCGGCGCCGATGCCGGTCGAAGCGCCGGTGATGAGGACGGCCTTGTCCTTGAGATCGCTAGTCATGCATGGCTCCGTGACGTTGAACGTGCGGGTCGACACGCCGCCACGGCGTCGCGAATGGCGGCGATCGCCGCGGGGCGGGGGAAACTCTTGCGGTAGGCAAGCGCGATGCGCCGCGACGGCACCGGCTTCGCGAACGGCACTGGTACTACCAGCTTGCTGTGATACTTCGGCGTGAGCGCGTCGCGCGGCAGCACCGAGACGCCGAGCCCGGAGGCAACCATGTTGCGGACCGTCTCCAGCGAGTTGGTGCGGGTCACCGCCGCGTTGCCGCGGTTGAGCTCCGGGCAGGCGTCGAGCACCTGGTCGCGGAAGCAATGACCGACGTTGAGCAGGATCGTGTGCTCGGCTGCGAGCTCGGAGGGCTCGATGGCCCGGCGCTTCGCCCAGCGATGGCGCTGCGGCACCACGACCTGGAACGGCTCTTCATAGAGGAACTCCGCGGTCACGCCCGGCGGCTGGAACGGCAGCGCGATGATCGCCGCGTCGATGCGCCCGGACTTGAGCGCCGCTTCGAGCTCCTCGGTCAGGTTTTCCTCGATTTGCAGCGGCATCTCGGGTGCGCGCTCGTTGAGCGCCGGGATCAGATCGGGCAGAAGATAAGGTGCGACGGTGTAGATCACGCCGAGGTGAAACACTCCGACGAGCTGATTGCGCCCAGCCTGCGCGATGTCGCGGATGCGGGCCGCTTCCTCGAGCACCTTCTGTGCCTGCTCGATGATGCGCTCCCCGACCGCCGTCACGGTCACTTCCGTCTTGCCGCGCTCGAAGAGCTGTGCGTCGAGCTCCTCTTCGAGCTTCTGGATCGCCACCGAGAGCGCGGGCTGGCTGACGAAGCAACGCTGGGCGGCGCGTCCGAAGCTTCGCTCGTGAGCAACGGCGACGAGATAGCGCAGCTCGTTGAGGGTCATCGCCGCTTAGGGAACCGCTGAAGCCATTGGACCAGAAACGCGGCTCACGTGGGACCCGTTCAGCGGGTCCTAAGAAATTCGGCGAAGCCTCTGCCCACCTCGGGATGCTTCAGCGCCAGCTCGACCGTCGCCTCGAGGTAGCCGAGCTTGTTGCCGCAGTCGTAGCGCCGGCCCTCGAACTCGTAGGCGAGCGTTTTCTCGTCGTCGAGGAGCCGCGCGATGCCGTCGGTCAACTGGATCTCGCCGCCCGTGCCTGCCGGCACGTTGCGCAGGTGATGGAAGATGCGGGCGGTGAGAACGTAGCGTCCGACCACGGCGAGGGTCGATGAGGTCGTGCCGGGCTTGGGTTTCTCCACGATGCGCGTGATCCGGCTCACCCGCCCGCTGCCGTTCGTCGTTTCCACGATGCCGTAGTTACCGACGCTCGCCGCCGCGACCGGCATGACTCCGATGATCGAGTACGGCTCGCGGTTGGCGATGTCGGTCATCTGCTTCATCACCGGAACCTCGGCGTCGATCAGGTCGTCGGCGAGCAGCACGGCGAACGGCTCGGCGCCAATTACCGGCTCGGCGCAGAGCACCGCATGCCCGAGCCCCAGGGCTTCGGACTGGCGGATGTAGATGCAGTTGATGCCGCGCGGAAGCACCTTGTGCACGATGTCCAGCAGATCGTTCTTGCTGCGCGCCGCGAGCTCTGTCTCCAGCTCGTAGGCCTTGTCGAAGTGATCCTCGATGGCGCGCTTGTTGCGGCCGGTGATGAAGATCATCTCGGTGATGCCGGCCGCGGCCGCCTCCTCGACCGCGTACTGAATGAGTGGCTTGTCGACGACCGGCAGCATCTCCTTGGGGCTTGCCTTCGTCACCGGGAGAAAGCGGCTGCCGAGCCCGGCGACCGGAAACACCGCCTTGGTCACTCTACCGTCCGCCATGGATCAGATCCTTCAGTTGCTTTTCGTTCAACACCGGGACGCCCAGTTCGCCCGCGCGGTCCAGCTTGCTGCCCGGATCGACGCCGGCGACGACGTAGCTCGTCTTCTTCGACACGCTGCCGGCGACCTTGCCCCCGTGCTTCTCGATAAGCTCGGTCGCCTCCTCGCGGGACAGCGAAGGAAGGGTTCCCGTAATCACGAAGGTGCGGTCGGCCAGCTTGCCGCGCGCGGCGCGCTGCGGCGCGGACTCCGGCCACTCTACCCCGGCCGCGCGCAACTGGGCAATCACCTCGCGATTGTGCTTCTCGGCGAAGAACTGATGGATGCTCTGCGCCAGAACCGGTCCTACATCGTTCACTTCGAGGAGTGCCGCTTCGTCCGCGGCGGCGAGTGCATCGAGACTGCCGAAGTGGCGCGCGAGATCCTTTGCGGTCGTCTCGCCGACATGGCGGATGCCCAGCGCAAAGATGAACCGAGCGAGCGTCGTCTTGCGGCTCCTGTCAATGGCGGTAACCACGTTGGCGGCGGACTTGTCCGCCATCCGCTCCAGCTCGGCCAGCGCCGCGACGCCGAGCTTGTAGAGATCGGCAGGCGTATGGACGACCCCGGCGTCTACGAGCTGGTCGACGAGCTTGTCGCCCAGCCCCTCGATGTCCATGGCGCGCCGGCTTGCAAAGTGCAGCAGCGCCTGCTTGCGCTGCGCGGGACAAATGAGCCCTCCCGAGCAGCGCGCGATGGCTTCGTCGGGAAGGCGCACCACCTTCGAGCCGCACTCGGGGCACTTCGAGGGCATGACGAACTCGCGCGCGCCGCGCGGACGCCTCTCCTTGAGCACGCGCACCACCTCGGGGATCACGTCGCCCGCGCGTCGCACGATCACCGTGTCCCCGATGCGCACGTCCTTGCGCCGCACTTCGTCCTCGTTGTGCAGCGTGGCGTTGGTGACCGTCACCCCGCCGACGAAGACGGGCTTCAAGCGGGCCACAGGCGTGAGCGCCCCCGTGCGCCCAACCTGGACTTCGATGCCGACGACCTCGGTTGGCATCTCCTCGGCCGGGAACTTGTGCGCGATCGCGAAGCGCGGCGCGCGCGACACGAAACCCAGCTTCTCCTGCCGGGCGAGATCGTTGACCTTGTACACGACCCCGTCGATCTCGTACGGCAGGTCGTGGCGGCGCTCGCCGATCTTCCGGTAGTACGCGAGAAGGCCCTCGAGGCCGCGCACCACGGCGCGCTCGCGCGTCACCGGCAGGCGCAGCCGGGCGAGCAAGTCGAGGAGCGCTGCCTGTGTGGCCGGCGCACGCTGGCGCGCGCCCCACTCCACCGCGCCGATGCCGTAGGCAAAGAAGGTGAGCTTGCGTTGCGCCGTCATCTTCGGGTCGAGCTGCCGCAGCGCCCCGGCGGCGGCGTTGCGCGGGTTGACGTAGAGTTTGTCACCCCTCTCGGCCTGCACGGCGTTGAGCCGCTCGAACTCGTGTTTGAGCATCAGCACTTCTCCGCGCACTTCGAGATACGGGGGAACGCTCGTCCCGTTGCCGAGCCGGAGCGGCACTGCCGCGATCGTCTTCATGTTGGGCGTGACGTCCTCGCCCGTGACGCCGTCGCCGCGCGTGCCGCCTCCCTTGAGCGCGCCGCGCTCGTAGGCGAGGCTGACCGCAAGCCCGTCGAACTTCGGCTCGACTTCATATTCGACGGCGTCGATATCGAGCGCTTCGCGGACACGCCGATCGAAGGCGCCGGTTTCCTCCTCGCTCAAGGCGTTGTTGAGCGAGAGCATCGGCACGCGGTGCGTCACCGCCTTGAATGCGGAGACCGGCTGCCCGCCCACCCGTTGCGTTGGCGAATCGGCGGTGGCGAGCGCCGGGTATTCGCTCTCCAGCGCCTGCAACTCGCGAAACAGCGCGTCGAATTCGGCATCGCCGATGCTCGGCGCGTCGAGCGCGTAATAGCGGTAGTTGTGCTCCTCGATCAGCTTGCGCAGGCTGGCGGCACGCTCGGCCGCCTTGCGAGGGACCCGCATCGCAGCCATCAACCCGGCCCTCAACCGAACAAGCGCAGCGCGCGCTGCCCGCCAGCCTCGATGTGCCCCTCGCGCAAGCCCGAAGCGGTGACCTGCACCTGAGCCCGGATCGCCGCGAGCGCCGCGTCGTCGATCGGACGATGGTTGTCGTCGACGAGCGTGGCTTCGAGCGTTTGCGCCAGGCGCTTGGCAAGGAGCCGCATCTGATCGAACGCCTTGACGGGCTCGGGCACGCGCGGAACATCGAGAAGCAGCACGATGCCCGGCACCGAAACCGCGCGCAGGCTCTCGACCGTGAACGGCTCGCCACTCAATTTCTGCAGACTGTAGAGCACCGCGCCGGTATCTTCCTGCATGAACTCGAATTGCCCTGCGGCGCTCAGCCTGAAGCCCGACGCTTCCGCGACGCCGCGGAGCCTCGTGCCCGCGATCGGGTTCGAGTCCCCCTTGAGCAGCGTGATGCCGATCTGCACGTCGAGATCCGCGCACAACCGATCGAGCGCTTCCGCGCGCACCGCTTCGTCACGCTCGTCCGGCCACACGCACTCGGCATGCAGGCCGCTCGCGACCGAGTCGACCAGGCGCAGGAAGGCTTCGACGTCGTCCCGGCTCGCGGCGCCGCTGCGATCGGCGAGCAGCATGCACGCGGCGATCTCGTGCCAGGGGCCCGGGTTGGCGCTGTCGATCGCGCGCCAATGCGGATCGGTGCCGCCGCGTCCGAGCCAGCGAGTCGGCTTGGCGCACCGCGTTGCGAGGGCGGACGCGAGCGCGCTCGTCGGCGCGGGCGGAGAAGGCGTGAGCCACACCACGCACTCGATGTCTCCGTCGGGAGCTATTCCCTCGCGTCCCGTGCGCGCCGCGAGCCGTTGCGGCAGGACGAAACCGGCACTCTCGCCGGAGACGGCGGCCTCGGGCGTTTCTTCCGGACCACGGGTCGCCACGCTCTGCGGAATCGCTTCCGCATTGACGTCGCCCGACGATCCGAACATCGGCTCGGCGCGTCCGTGCCCGGCATCGCGAGTCGGCTGCGCGTCGGCGCTCAGGTTCGCCGTCGCTGAGCGCCGGCGATCGCGGAGCCGGCGAACCTGGATCCAGTTGTAGACGAGAATGCCCAGAACGAGGAGCACGCCCGCGGCCAGCAGGCCCAGGAACAGCGGATTCGTTGTCATCGAGACGCCGCGGCTAGCTGCTTCGGGGCGGTCTCGGCCAGCTCGAGCGCTTCCGCGATGTCGACCGCAACCACGCGCGATACGCCCGGATCGGGCATGGTGATGCCGATCAGCTGCGCCGCCATTTCCATCGTGATCTTGTTGTGGCTGATGAAGACGAACTGGGTGATGTCCGCCATCCTGCGCACCATGGCGCAGAAACGCTCGGTATTCGGATCGTCGAGCGGCGCGTCGACCTCGTCGAGAAGGCAGAACGGAGCGGGGTTGAGCTGGAACAGCGCAAACACGAGCGCGATCGCCGTCATCGCCTTCTCGCCGCCGGAGAGCAGATGGATCGACGTGTTGCGCTTGCCGGGAGGCTGCGCGATGACCTGCACGCCGGAATCGAGAATCTCCTCGCCGGTCAGAACGAGCCGCGCCTGTCCGCCGCCGAAGAGCGTCGGAAAGAGCTTGCCGAAGTTGACGTTGACCGCGTCGAAAGTCTGCTGCAAAAGATCGCGCGATTCGCGGTCGATCTGACGGATCGCGGTCTCGAGCGTCGTCATCGCCTCGGTCAGATCCTGCGCCTGAGCGTCCAGGTATTGCTTGCGCTCGGTCGCCTGCCTGAGCTCGTCGAGCGCGGCGAGATTCACGGCGCCCAGTGCGGCGATCGCCTGCGTGAGCCGCTCGATCTCGGCCGGCAGCGTGCTGGCACGGCCCCAGGCCTTGAGCTCCGCGGGCAGCGCCGCGAGATCGGCATGCGCCTCGGCGAGTTGCTGCGCGAACTGCTGCTCGGAGAGCTCGGCCGCCTGCGCCTTGAGCCGCATATCCTCGATCTTTGCACGTGCCGGCTCGAGCTTCTGCTCCACGGTGAGCCGCGCTTCATCCCCCTCGCGCAGCTCGGCTGCAAGCGCTTCCTGCCGATCGCGCGCCGCCGCGAGCGCCTGCTCCGCAGCGGCGCGTGCCTCGAGCTGGGTCTGGAGCGCTTCCTCCGCCGGTGTCGAGTCGATCTTTTCGCGCTCGTCGGAGAGCTGCGCAAGGAGCGCCTGCTGCTGCGCGGCCTGCGCGTCGAGACTTTCGCGCCGGCGAGCAAGCTCCGCCAGGCGCTCGCGACTGGAACGCTCGCTGAATCCGGCTTCCTGCGCGCCGCGCTCCGCCGCGCGCGCGGCTTCGCGTGCGTTGGCGAGCGCGCGATCGGCCTCCTCGCGCACGCGCTCAGCTTCGCCGCGCGCCCGCGACTCGTCGGAGAGTCGCTTTCGCGCGGCCCCCACCTCGGCGTCGATCGCGCTCTGCACGCCGTGCTCGGCGTCCTCTTCCTTGCCGAGTGCGGAAAGCTCTTCCCCGATCGCGACGCGACGCTTTGCCGCCGCTTCGACCGTCTGCTGGAGCTGCACCAGTTCAAGCTCGAGGTCGTGGCAGCGCCGCTGCTGTGAGGCAAGCGCCATGCTCTCCGCGTGATACTCCTGCTGCCGCGCATTGAGGTCGGACTCGAGCGCGTCGCGCGTCGCCGACGCGGCCGCCGTGTCGCTGCGCGCCGCCGCGATCTCGCCTTCGAGCTGCGCGAGCTCGCGCTGCCGCGCAAGAACGCCGTGCAGCTCGCTGTCGGGCGCGAAGAAAGCCACTCCGTGCGCGCTCACCATGTGCCCGTCGCGCGTGACGAAGGTTTCGCCAACGCCGAGCTTCGATCGGTCGGTCAGGGCACTAGCGAGATCGGCGCGGCAGCGAACGCCGCTGACCCAGTCCGCGAGCACACGAGCGAGCTCCGGTCGAGACGGCCTGAGCCTCGCGAGGAGCGCATCGTCCTGCGCTGCCGGCGCCGAGGCGAGGCCCTCGGCGGAGTAAGCCGCGATCCGTCCGGGAAGCGCGTCGCCGCGCGTCCACTCGAGCGCGGCGTCGAGTTGCGGCAGCTCGAGCGCATTGAGCCGCTCGCGCAACACGGCTTCGAGCGCGTCCTCCCAGCCGCGCTCGACGTCGATCTGCTGCCACAGCCGGCGCGCGCTTTCCAGTCCGCGCGCTCGCAGCCAGTCGGCCGTGTTCTCGCTGCGCGTGATCTTCGCCTGCAGCGCGGACAAGGCTTCGGAGCGTGCCTCGCGCTCCGCGAGCGCGCGGCTCGCCTCCTGCCAGGCATCGTTCGCGAGCCGATGCTGCTCCTGCAGCGCCTGCACGGTGTCGTGCAGCCCGGCAAGGCCGCTCTCGTGCGAGGCGAGGTCGGCGGTCTCTTCCGCCAGCTGCGCGCTGACCGTCTCGACTTCCTGCGACAACGGCGCCGCGAGTTGCGCGACCTCCGCGTCGAGCTTCTCGCGCCGCTGCGCAAGCGCGCCGAGGGTCTTCGCCACGCTCTCGCCCCGCGTTTCGGCGACGCGGATCGTCTGCTCGATCTCCTTGATGCGATCCTCGACCGCGGCCAGCTTCGCCGCGGAGTCGGCAAGCGCCTCCTCGGCCTGAGGTAGCGCAGCGAGCGCGGTCTGCTCCTGCGCGGCAGCCGCTTCGCGCGCGGCGATCGCGGCTTCCAGCTCGCGCTCGCCATCTCGCACTTCCATTTCCAGCGCAGCGTGCTGAGCCCCGAGCGCATTCATCGCCTCGCCCGCCTGCGCGAGCTCGCGCGCGATCCGCGTGTCGCTCTCGCGAGCGAACTCGAGCTGCTGCTCGAGGCGCGTCACTTCGGCGTTGGCCGCGTAGAACGCCCCCTGCTTATCGTGCAGCTCGTCGCCCGCCTTGTACTGCTCGGAGCGCAGGGTCTCGACGCGGTTCTCCGCCGCGCGCAACTCCGCCTGCACGGCCTCGAAGGCAGCGGTGAGCGAAGCGATCTCGCCAGCGTGGCGCTCGCGCTGGCGCGTGGCATCCTGCTGCTTCGCGTACCACAGCATGTGCTGCGCCTTCTTCGCCTGCGCTTCCATGTCGCGGTATTGGCTTGCGATCTCGGCCTGCGCTTCGAGGCGGGCGAGCTGGGCCGAGAGCTCGCCGCGGATGTCCTCGACCCGCGTCAGGTTCTCGCGCGTATCGGCCAGCCGCGCCTCGGTCTCGCGGCGCCGCTCCTTGTACTTCGACACGCCGGCTGCTTCCTCGAGGAAAACGCGCAGCTCCTCGGGTTTTGCCTCGATCACGCGCGAGATCATCCCTTGCTCGATGATCGCGTAGGCGCGGGGCCCGAGCCCGGTGCCGAAAAAAAGATCGTAGATGTCGCGGCGCCGGACCGGAATGCTGTTGATGTAGTACACCGAGTCGGCGTCGCGGGTGAGCACGCGCCTGATCGACAGCTCCGCAAAGCGGCCCCATTGCCCGCCGATGCGGCCCTGGCTGTTGTCGAAGAAAAGCTCGACCGAGGCCCGGCCGACGGGAGCGCGGTCGCCGGCGCCGTTGAAGATCACGTCCTGCATGGACTCGCCGCGCAGGGCGGACGCCTTCGACTCGCCGAGCACCCAGCGCACGGCGTCGATCACGTTCGACTTGCCGCAGCCGTTGGGGCCGACGATGCCGACGAGCTGACCGGGCGTGGCGATGGTGGTCGGGTCGACGAAGGACTTGAACCCGGCCAGCTTGATCTGAGTGAGACGCACTTCGGGATTTCCGAGCGAGGCGTTCGGCGGGCGGCCGCCAGACAGGCGCGCAGCGCGCCGATTCAGCGCGAATTATAGCGGATTGCTCTCACCCTGACCCTCCCCGAGAGCATCACGCCGTCGCGACGCTGCGCGCGGGGATCCGTCCTTCCTCGACGCCATGGCAGGCGACATCGGTCGTTTCGACGCCCCAGCCGCGCGCCGGTTTCAGTTGCGGGATCTCGTTGCGACAGCGCTCGTTGGCGTAAGGACAGCGTGGATGGAACGCACAGCCGCGCGGCGGCGAGAGCGGATTGGGGACCTCGCCCGCAACAGCCGTGCGGGCCTTGCCCGAGAGCTCGAGATCCGGCACCGCGTCGAGGAGCATGCGCGTGTACGGGTGCTGCGGATGCCCGAAGATCTGCTTCGTCGGAGCCTGCTCGACGATGCGGCCGAGATACATCACGGCGACGCGATCCGCGATATGGTGCACCACCGCGAGATTGTGCGAGATGAAAAGGTAGGTGAGACCGAGCTCCCGCTGCAGCTTGCGCATCAGGTTGAGAACCTGCGCCTGCACGGACACGTCGAGCGCGGAGGTCGGCTCGTCGCACACGAGAAACGCGGGGCTCCCGGCCAGAGCGCGAGCGATCGAGATGCGCTGCCGCTGCCCGCCCGAAAACTGGTGCGGATACTTCGAACCGTCGGCCGGAGCGAGACCGACCTGCCTCAGGAGTCGCCCGACCCGATCGACGATGTCCGCCCGGCCGTGGACGTTGTCGCCGGGATGCACGCGCAGCGGCTCGGCGACGATGTCCTTAACCCGCCAGCGCGGATTGAGGCTCGCGTACGGGTCCTGGAAGATCATCTGCATGTTCCGCCGCAGCGCGGGGGCGGCGCCGAGGTTGTCGATCCTCTTGCCGTCGTAGCGTATCTGGCCGCGCGTGGGGCGATACAGTCCGACGATGAGCCGCGCCACGGTCGACTTGCCGCACCCCGATTCGCCCACCAGACCGAAGGTTTCCCCGCGCGAGATGGCGAGGTCGACGCCGTTCACCGCTCGCAACAACGCCCGCGGCTTGCCCTCGAGCAGCCGGTTGAGCCACGGCGGCGAGACGTCGAAGGTCTTGGCGACGTCGATCAATTCGACCAGCGGCTGACCGTTGCCGTTTGTGCTCATGCGGCCTCGTTGCACGCTTTCGGCGGGGCGAGGCCGTAGAGCGTCGGCCGTTCGAAATTCGTGCAGCGCCGCGCCCTTCGGGCCTTGCTCAGCTTCGCCTCGCACGCTGCACTCATTTCACAACCAGCCAGCACGCTGAGCGCGTGGCGGCGGCACGCATCAGCTCGGGGCGCTCGCGCTTGCAGCGGTCGAAGGCGTAGGGACAACGCGGATGAAACGCGCAGCCGGCGGGAATCGCGTCGAGACGCGGCATCACTCCGTCGATCTGCGCCAGGTTCTCGCGCTCGGCGACGATCGACGGGATCGACCCCATCAGCCCCTTGGTGTACGGGTGCTGCGGGCGGTGGATGATGTCTGCGACCGGGCCGACTTCGACCACGCGCCCGGCATACATGACGGCGACGCGGTCAGCCGTCTCTGCGATCACGCCCATGTCGTGCGTGATCAGCATCACTGCCGCGCCGTGCTCGCGGCAGAGGCGCTTCAGGAGCGCGATGATCTGCGCCTGTATCGATACGTCGAGCGCGGTGGTGGGCTCGTCGGCGATGATCAGCTTCGGTTTCGCTGCCAGCGCGAGCGCGATCACGACGCGTTGGCGCATGCCGCCCGAGAACTGGTGCGGATAATGATCAAAGCGCCGCTCGGGTGCCGGTATGCCGACTTCGGCGAGGAGATCGAGCGCGCGCCGCCGTGCTTTGCGGGGCGACAGATCGAGATGGGTGGTGATGGTCTCGACGAGCTGGCGGCCGATGGTGTAGAGCGGGTTGAGCGAGGTGAGCGGATCCTGGAACACGGCGCCGATCTCGCGCCCGCGAACGCGACGCATCTCTTCTGGCCGGAGGTTGTCGATGCGGCGCTCGCCTAACCTCACTTCGCCGGCGCCAATCCGCCCCGGCGGATCGATGAGCCCGATGATCGCCGCCCCGGTCAGCGATTTGCCCGCGCCCGATTCGCCGACTACGCCCAGTACCTCCCCCGGTGCGATCTCCAGCGAAACCCCGTCGACCGCGACCAGCGTGCCGGCTCGCGTCGGAAACTCCACCCGCAGCCGATCGACCGCCAGCAGCGGCGTGCCGGTCATCTGAGCTTCGGGTTGAGCGCGTCGCGCAGCCAGTCGCCGAGGAGATTGATCGCGAGCACCATGATCACCAGCGCGGCGCCGGGAAAGATGGTGATCCACCATTCCCCGGAAAAGAGGAAATCCTGCCCGACGCGGATCAGCGTCCCGAGCGACGGGCGCGTCGGCGGCACGCCCACACCAAGGAACGAGAGCGTGGCTTCGATCAGGATCGCGGTGGCGATGTTGATCGTCGCGATCACCAGCACCGGTCCGAGCACGTTGGGCAGCAGGTGACGAAATACGATCGCCGGCGTGCCCACGCCGATTACGCGGGCCGCCTGCACGTACTCCTTGCTCTTCTCGACCAGCGTGGAGCCGCGCACGGTGCGTGCGTACTGCGGCCAGTTGGACACGCCGATGGCAACGATCAGCACGAACAGTGCGATGTCGCTCTGCGCGCTGCGCGGCAGCACCGCGCGCAGAATGCCGTCGATGAGGAGCGCGATGAGAATGGCCGGAAAGGAGAGTTGCACGTCGGCGGCGCGCATGATGAAAGCGTCGAGCCGTCCTCCGGCGTAGCCCGACGCGAGGCCGAGGCTGACTCCGATCAGGACCGAAAGCGCCACGGCTGCGAGACCGACCAACAGCGAGATGCGCGTGCCGAACATGATTGCGGACAGCAGATCGCGGCCCTGGTCGTCGGTGCCGAGCAGATACTCCGGTTTCGAGCCGGCGACGCCGTGCGGTGGCGTGAGCGCGTCGAGCAGGTTCAGCGTGGCGAGGTCGAAGGGGTTGTGCGGCGCGACCCAGGGCGCGAGGAACGCCGCGCCGAGGAAGACGACCAAGACGACCGCTGACACGACCGCGACCGGGGCGTGGCGGAAGCTGTACGCGAGATCGCTGTTCCACCAGACGGCGAGGCGGGCGGGCGCGGTTGCGGTGGTCACGGTCGTGGCCTTGTCATCCCGAGCGTAGCGAGGGAGCTGCTACTAACCTGCACAGGCCATCAGCAGATCCTTCGACTCGCGCTTCGTGCACCCGGTAGATCCTTCGGCTCGCGCTTCGCGCACTCGGCAGATCCTTCGACTCGCGCTTCGCGCTCGCTCAGGATGACGCAGGCGTTACCAATCGCGCTGCGGCTGCGCCTTGCGCTCTTGGACGCCTGCGTCACTTGATCACGATCCACTTTAGGAAATTGATGTTGTCCGCGAGTTGCACCAGCTCGACGTTCTTCTTCACTCCCCATGCCAGCGCCTGCTGGTGCAGCGGGATGTGGCCGACCTCGTCGGAGTGGATCTTGAAAACTTCATGAATCATGGCCTCGCGCTTGTTCTGGA
>DATJWL010000151.1:0-10227 GCA_035501215.1 Casimicrobiaceae bacterium | reverse complement strand
GTTGCCGCAGCCTGAGCATGGATGCCCAAACCGTCATTGCCAAGAGAATCGCTCTCGAGTTGCGCGACGGTATGCTCGTGAATCTCGGCATCGGCATTCCCACGGTGGTCGCGAACTTCGTGCCGTCGGGCGTGCACATCTTCTTTCAGTCGGAGAACGGCCTGATCGGCACCGGGCCCATCCCCGAGGAAGCGATGGCGCAGCCGAGGCTGACCGACGCGGGTGGACGGCCGGTGAGCGCGATTCCCGGTGCGTGCACCTTCGACAGCGCGATGTCGTTCGGCCTGATCCGAGGCGGACACGTCGACATGACGGTGCTGGGAGGTTTGCAGGTCGACGAGCGGGGACAGCTCGCCAACTGGATGATCCCTGGCAAGATGGTTCCAGGTATGGGCGGCGCCATGGACCTCGTGACCGGGGCGAAGCGAGTTGTGGTTGCCATGCAGCACACCGCTAAGGGCAAGCCGAAGATCATCAAGCGCTGCACGCTGCCGCTCACCTCCGTGCGCGGCGTCGACCTGGTCGTCACCGAGCTCGCGGTGATCTCGTTCGCGGGCGGCCGCCCGACGCTTGTGGAAACTGCCCCCGGCGTGTCCGTGCAACAGGTGCTCGCCGCGACCGAAGCGGATTTGGTGGCGCCAGCACAAGTGCCGCAGATGCAAATCTAGGAGATCCGGATCATGACTCTCACTATCCCGCGTCCCGTGCTCGAGGGTGCCAGGGCGCTCGTGGTCGGCGTAGCCAACCAATACTCGATTGCGTACGGCTGCGCGAAGGCGTTCCGCGAGCTCGGCGCCGAGCTTGCGCTCACCTACATCAACGAGAAGACGAAGACCTACGTCGAGCCGCTCGCCAGGGAGCTCGAAGCGCCGATCTTCATGCCGCTCGACGTTGCCACGCCGGGCATGCTCGAGGCTGTATTCGAGAGGATCACCAAGGAATGGGGCCAATTGGACATCGTCGTCCACTCGATCGCTTATGCGCCGAAGGAGGACTTGCAGGGGCCGCTCGTCAATTGCTCGGCTGAGGGCTTCAAGCAAGCCATGGACATCTCCTGCCATTCGTTCGTGCGCATGGCCCGGCTCGCCGTCCCGCTGATGAAGAACGGGGGCACCATGTTCGCGATGAGCTATTACGGCGCCAACAAAGTCGTCCCGAACTACAACGTCATGGGCCCGGTGAAGGCCGCGCTCGAAGCCTCATGCCGCTACCTCGCCTACGAGCTCGGCGGCAAGGGCATACGCGTGCACGCAATCTCGCCGGGGCCGCTCAAGACGCGCGCGGCTTCCGGCCTCAAGGACTTCGATCTGCTGCTGAACGAGGCGGCACAGCGCGCGCCGATCGGCGAGCTCGTCGACATCATGGACGTCGGCTTCACCTGCGCGTTCCTCGCCACGCCCTATGCGCGCCGGCTGTCCGGCGCGACGCAATACGTCGACGGCGGCGTCAACATCATGGCTTGAAAGAGCTGTCGGCTTTGCCGCCGATGCGATTGTGGCTCGCGTCGCGGAAAGCATGTCTGGAGGTCGAAAATGAAACTGTGGATGGGAAACATTGCACCCGGCACGAGCGACGAGGAGATCAAGGAGCTCGTGAAGAAATACGCACCCGATCTGACGTGCACGAAGCTTGAGCGCGTCGAGGGTACCGGTTCGCGGCCAGGCGCCATGCTCGAGCTTGCCGGCGGAAGCGTCGCGTCGTTCGACACCCTGAGCCGGCGGCTGAATGGGATCTACTGGAAGCAGCGGGCGCTCGTCTGCCAGAAGATCGGGGTCTGAGCGTGCAATGCGTGCTTCAACCAACCATAAGCCGCCGGCGATGCGATGAGTGGACCGGTGCCCCAATCGATGCTCAACGTGCTGGCCGCAGGCACGGTGTTCACCGTGATGTTCAGCCTGGGGTTGGGCCTCGAAGCGGGCGAGCTGCGCTTGATCTGGCGCCGCCCCAGCCTGATGGCGCGCGGTCTCTTCTCGGTGCTCGTCGCCGTTCCGACGGTCGCGTTGCTCGTCACGCGCTGGCTCGACCTGCCGCGATTCGTTGAGATCGGCGTTGTCCTGATGGCGATCTCGCCCGGCGCTCCCGTCGCTTTGCGCCGATCGCTCGGGGCCGGCGGGCATCGCGCATTTGCGCCGAGCTTGCAGATTTGCGTGGCGCTGCTTGCGGTCGTGTCCATGCCGCTTTCGATCGCGGCGCTCAACGAGTTTTATGCCGGACGCGCGACCCTCACGCCGTGGAGCGTTGCGAAGCAGGTATTCGTCGCGCAGTTGCTCCCGCTCGCGGTGGGCATGTCCGTTCGGCGGTTTTGGCGTGCCCCTGCCAAGCGCTTGGAGCCGAGGCTGGCCCAGGCCGGGAACGTGCTGCTCCTCGCCCTCGTCGTCGTCGTCCTTGTCGACGTGTGGGAAGTTACGATGAATGCCGGTTTTCGGGTCTGGCCCGCCATCGCGACGACCACGGTTGGCGCGCTGGCGCTGGGCCATTGGCTGGGCGGGCCCGAGCCGGCGACGCGCACTGCCGTGGCGATCACCAGCGCGCTACGCAATCCCGGGCTCGCTTTGCTCGTGGCCGCGCTCAACGCAGCGCCACCGGCGGTCACCGGCACGGTGCTGGCTTATGTCCTGGTATCGGCACTGCTCGTCATTCCCTATATGATGTGGCGCCGACGCGCGGCGGCGGTATCTTAGGCGAAGTTCGTTCCGTTCCAACCCGGTCAAAAGGACAACCTCATGGCCCACCGGAAGAAAGAGCAAAAGGCACAGCGTTCCGCGCCCCCCGAAAAATTGAAGGGCAAGGAATACGACAAGAAGCTTGCGCGTCTGCACGTGGAGCTGGTGAAACTCCAGCAGTGGGTCGTGCACAAGGGACTCAAGGTCTGCGTGGTCTTCGAGGGGCGCGACGGCGCAGGCAAGGGTGGCACGATCAAGGCGATCACTGAGCGGGTAAGTCCCCGCATTTTCCGGGTGGTCGCGCTTCCAGCGCCGACGGAGCGCGAGAAGTCGCAGATGTACATCCAGCGTTACCTGCCGCATCTGCCTGCCGCAGGAGAGGTCGTGATCTTCGACCGCAGCTGGTACAACCGCGCCGGCGTCGAGCGCGTGATGGGATTCTGCTCGGAGGAGCAGGCGCGAAAGTTCCTGAAGGACGTGCCGTTGGTGGAGAAGGCGATGGTCGACTCCGGTATCCTCCTGCTCAAGTACTGGCTCGAAGTAAGCGCGGAGGAGCAGACACGCCGGCTCGCCTCGCGCATCGACGACGGCCGCAAGATCTGGAAGCTCTCGCCGATGGACCTCAAGTCCTACAGCCGCTGGTACGACTACTCGCGCGCGCGCGACGAGATGTTCGCGGCCACCGATAGCGGCTTCGCACCGTGGTTCGTCGCGAAGTCTGAGGACAAGAAGCGAGTGCGGCTGAACATCATCACCCACCTGCTGGAACAAATTCCGTACAAGAAAGCGCCGCGCGAAAAGGTGAAGCTGCCCGAGCGGCAGAAGGCGGGCAAGTACCGCGAGCCGAACTATCCCTACAAGTTCGTGCCGGAACGGTTTTGAGGAGTCAAAACATGCGTATCTCCTTAGCGCCCCCGTTGTTCCTTCTCGGTCTGGTGGCCGGTCTTTATGCGCTCCCGCTCCATGCCGCGCCGCCGTTGCCGGCGCCTTATGAAGACCTCGTCCAGATCAAGTCGAGAAATCTGGATGCGGTCTATCTGCTGCCGGGCGCGGATTTTCGCGCCTATTCGAAGGTCATGATCGACCCGGTCCAGGTCTCGTTCCGCAAGGATTGGGTCAAGGAGACGAATCGCTCGCGGGGCACGTCGGGTCGGATCACCGATCAGGACGCGCAGCAGATCGCGCAGGCCGCGCGCTCCGGGTTCGAGACGATCTTCGCGGCGGCTTTCAAGGCGAAGGGTTACGACGTGGTAGCGAGCCCCGCGCCGGATGTGTTGCGCCTTGCGCCGGCCATTGCCAACCTCTATATCAACGCCCCGCTGCCGACGGCGGGGGCAGGAATGAGCCGGACCTATACCGTCGAGGCGGGCGAAGCAACTCTGGTCCTGGAAGCCCGCGACTCGACCACGGGCGCTTTGCTTGGACTCGCGGTTGACCGCAGTGCGACACGCCGCTCCAGTCCGGTTACGCTGACGACGAGCACTTCGAACCGCGCCGACTTCGAAACCCTGTTCAGACGCTGGGCAGACATCTGTGTGAAAGGCCTCGAGCAGTTGAAGACGGCATCGCCCGTGTCGAGCACCGGGCCCGAGAAGAAGCGATAGCTTGCAGGCGCCAAGGACTCGTCAGTGGCCGAAACCGATCCGCGCGATTTCTTCGCCACCGCGACGCTCAGGAATGGCCTCCCGGTAACGATCCGCCACCTGCACGCAAAAGACAGGGAAAGGATCGCGAACGCGGTGCGGCAACTCGACAAGGAATCCATCTATACGAGGCTTTTCAGCTACAGGAAGGAGCTGACCGACACCGGGCTCGACCGCATCATGACGGTCGATCCCGAGCGGGAGGTCGCACTGCTCGTGATCACTGGTGCCGGCGACGGCGAAATCGTGATCGGGTCCTGTCGCTACGTCGCTTCCGGTCCTGACGATGAAGAACGCACGGCAGAGGTGGCGTTTCTAATCGAGGAGGATTACCAGGGGCTCGGGATCGCGGGCCGCTTGCTGAGATGTCTGGCAGAAATCGGGCGGAGACAAGGCATCACGCGATTCGAGGCTGATGTGCTCGCGGAAAACAAGGGTATGCTCACTGTCTTCGCCCGAAGCGGGCTGAAGATGCAGCAGCGGCGTGAGGGGGGTGTCGTTCACGTGACGCTGTCGCTCGGGGCGCCGCAATAGCTGCGGGCCCCCATCTCATGGAAGCGCAACTTCTCGCCGAGCAAAATCGGCTCCTCGACCCGATCGACCGCGTCTCGGAGATCATCTTCGGTCTGATCATGTCCGTGACCATCGTCGGTTCGCTGTCCATCGCATCTGCCGGCCGGAACGACGTGCGGACCGTCTTGATGGCCGCGCTCGGCTGCAATCTGGCGTGGGGCCTCGTCGACGCCGTCATGTACCTCGTGCGCACGCTCACCGAGCGAAGACGGAACCTCGCATTGGCGAAACAAGCGATCGACGCCGATGAGGCAACAGCGCGCCGCCTGATCATGGCTACGCTGCCGGACCACGTTGCCGCGATCACCGGACAGGAAGAGCTCGAAGGCATGCGGCGTCGATTGGTGGCTCTGACGCCGTCGCCGCGCTCCGGTCTCGGGCGCCAGGACTATCTCGCGGCGATTGGAATTTTCCTGCTCGTCGTCGGCGCCACATTTCCGGTCGTGGTTCCATTTCTTGTCACCAGTGACGCCGCGTTCGCGATGCAGGCATCGCGCGTCATCACTCTGGCCATGCTGTTCGCAGCCGGCCTCGCGCTGGGCCGCCATGCCGGGCATGCACACCCCGCGCGGACGGGATGGTTGATGCTGTTATTCGGCGCCGCGTTGATCACCGCGGTTAAAGCGCTCGGCGGATGACCGCTCTCGCGCGTGGTTGCGCGGTCTTCGCTGCTTTAGCCCGCCTCGCCGCGCCCGGCGCGAACGCAACCGAAGTCGAAGCCGATGCCGAATCGAAACTCTCGGTCAGCGCAACCGGTTTCTATTACGCCATGCGCGATCAACCCGACTTCGGCGTCGGCGTCGCCTCGATCAACCGCGGCGCGCTTCACCTCGAAGGGCGCTACAACTACGAGGCGCGCGACGCGGGATCGGCATTCGTCGGCTGGAAGTTTTCGGGCGGCGACGCCGTGACGTTCGAGATCACTCCGATCGCCGGGGCGTTGTTCGGCGCCGCGCGCGGCTTCGTGCCCGGGGTCGAGGCCAGCGTTGCCTATCGCTCCCTCGACGCGTACATCGAGGCGGAGTACGTCGACGACCGCGACCATCCGGGCAACAGCTATTACTACGCCTGGAGTGAGCTCGGCTGGAAGCCGGTCGAGTGGCTGCGTCTCGGACTCGTGGGACAACGCACACGCGTGGTTGCGACGGGGCGCGACTTGCAGCGCGGGTTGTTCGCGCAGTTCATCTTCGACAAGATGACTCTGAGCGTCTACGGGTTCAATCCGGATTCCGCCAGCCGCTACGCGATCCTTTCGTTGGGCGTGCAATTCTAGGTCAGGAACGCTGCACCCGATCACATCTCCCATCGCCGTAATGACCCCAACCGCTCCGGGTCGCTTCACGTCGTGGCGAAGCTGCGCCGCAACGAAGCTCATTGTGTGCGCTTTTGCGGGCGTCGCGCCGCTCGCGCTGGCGCAGGACATCGAGCCACGTGCCTATTCCAACGCGCCGGTCGGGGTGAATTTCCTGGTCGCCGGCTATGCCTACACGCGAGGCGGCCTCTCCTTCGATTCCGACCTGCCCATTGCCGATGTGCACCTTCATACTTCGAACGCCGTGCTTGCGTATGCGCATGTGCTCGACCTGTGGGGCAAGTCCGCCAAGTTCGACGTCATCGCCCCGTACACCTGGCTGTCCGGATCGGCGCAATACGCGGATCAGTCGATTCAGCGCATCGTCAACGGTTTCGCCGACCCCGCGTTCCGGCTGTCGGTCAATCTGTATGGAGCGCCGGCTCTCAACTTGAAGGAGTTCCGGGACTACACGCAAGACCTGATCATCGGCGCGAGCCTTCGAATCACGCCGCCGTGGGGACAGTACGACGACAGCCGGGTAGTCAACATCGGATCGAACCGTTGGTCGTTCAAGCCGGAGGTAGGCCTGTCCAAGGCTCTCGGCGAGTTGACCCTGGAGGCAACTGCCGCCGTAACGCTGTTCACGGACAACACCGACTTCTACGGGGGAAGCACCCGTTCCCAGAATCCGCTTTATTCGTTCCAGGGTCATGCCATCTACAGCTTCCCCTCGGGAATCTGGGGGTCCGTGGATGCTACTTACTTCACTGGCGGGCGGTCGACGCTCAATGGCGTGCTGAACACCGACCTGCAGCAGAACTGGCGCGTCGGCGGGACGCTCTCGTTCCCAGTGGACCTCCACAACTCGGTCAAACTCTTTCTCAGCAGCGGCGTGTCGGCGCGCACCGGCAACAATTACGACCTGATCGGCGCAGCGTGGCAGTACCGCTGGGGCGGCGGGCTTTGAATCGCAGAGCGCGCGAGCTCGCGCTGCCGCATTGCGCCCAACCGGGGTCAGGCCGATGCCGCCTCACCCGAGCAAATCGGCCGGTTTGCCGCCCCGTCCGCGCAACGGCACGCGCCGCGCGGCGTGCCGCTCGATAACCGGCTTGAGATACCGGCCGGTGTAGCTCCCCGACGCTGCGACCTGATCCGGCGTGCCTTCGGCGATGATGCGCCCGCCGCCGGCGCCGCCTTCGGGGCCCAGGTCGATGATCCAGTCGGCCGTCTTGATGACGTCGAGGTTGTGCTCGATCACGACCACGGTGTTGCCGTGGTCGCGCAGCCGGTGCAGCACGGTCAGCAGCATCTCGATGTCGTGGAAGTGCAATCCGGTCGTCGGCTCGTCGAGGATGTAGAGCGTGCGCCCGGTGTCGCGCTTGGACAATTCGAGCGCGAGCTTCACGCGCTGCGCCTCGCCGCCCGAGAGGGTCGTCGCCGACTGGCCGAGCGTGATGTAGCCCAGTCCCACATCGAGTAGCGTGCGGAGTTTTCGCGCGACCACCGGCACCGGCTCGAAGAACGCGAAGGCCTGCTCCACGGTAAGCGAGAGCACGTCGTGGATGTTCTTGCCCTTGTACTGCACCTCGAGCGTCTCGCGGTTGTAGCGCTGGCCATGGCAGACGTCGCAGGGAACGTAGACGTCGGGCAGGAAGTGCATCTCGACCTTGATCAGCCCGTCGCCCTGGCAGGCCTCGCAGCGTCCGCCCTTGACGTTGAACGAGAAGCGCCCAGGCCCGTAGCCGCGCTCGCGTGCTTCCTTCACCTGCGCGAACAATTCGCGGATCGGCGTGAACAGTCCGGTGTAGGTCGCCGGGTTCGACCGCGGAGTGCGGCCGATCGGGCTCTGGTCGACGCTGATCACCTTGTCGTAGAACTCGAGCCCGTGGATTTCCTCGAACGGCGCCGGCTCCGCCGCGCTGCCGTACAGGTGCCGCGCGACGGCGTGATACAGAGTGTCGTTGATGAGCGTCGACTTGCCCGAGCCCGATACGCCGGTCACGCATACGAACAGCCCCACCGGCAGCTTGAGCGTCACGCCTTTCAGGTTGTTGCCCGTTGCGCCCACGATCGTCAGCACGCGCTTGGGGTCCGCGCGATGCCGGAGCTCGGGCATGGGAATCTGCCGGTGGCCAACCAGGTATTGCCCGGTCAGCGAATGCGCCGCGCGGCAGATTTCCTCGGGCGTTCCCTGCGCGACGATCTGGCCGCCGTGCTCGCCGGCGCCGGGCCCCATGTCGACGACGTGATCGGCGGCGAGAATCGCTTCCTGGTCATGCTCGACCACGATCACGCTGTTGCCGAGGTCGCGCAGGTGCGCGAGCGTGGCGAGCAGCCGCCCGTTGTCGCGCTGATGCAAGCCGATCGACGGCTCGTCGAGAACGTACATCACGCCGGTCAAGCCCGAGCCGATCTGCGAGGCGAGGCGGATGCGCTGCGCCTCGCCGCCGGAGAGCGTCTCCGCGGAGCGGTCGAGCGCGAGATAATCGAGCCCGACATTGTTGAGAAACTGCAGGCGGCTCACGATCTCCTTGACGATCTTGTCGGCGATCGCCTGCTGCTGTCCCTGCAGGCGCAGCTTGCCGAAGAATTCCGCCGTCTCCTTGAGCGGCCAGTTGCTCACTTCGTAGATCGGACGGCCGTCGACCTTGACGTGCCGAGCCTCGCGCCGCAGGCGCGTGCCGTCGCATTCGGGGCACGGCTTGGAGTTGAGATATTTCGCCAGCTCTTCGCGCACCATGACCGAATCGGTCTCGCGATAGCGGCGCTCGAGGTTGGGGATGATGCCCTCGAAGGCGTGCTCGCGCAGCATCGGCTTGCCGCGATCGGTCAGATACTGGAAGGCGATCTTCTCCTTGTCGCTGCCGTAGAGAATCACCTGCCGCACGCGCTCGGGAAGCTCGTCGAAGGGGCGCTCGAGATCGAATTCGTAATGCCGCGCGAGGCTTTGCAGCATCTGGAAGTAGAACTGGTTGCGGCGGTCCCAGCCCTTGATCGCGCCTGAAGCGAGCGAAAGCTCGGGAAAGGCGACCACGCGCTTGGGATCGAAGAAGCTTATGCTGCCCAGCCCGTCGCATCGCGGGCAGGCACCCATCGGGTTGTTGAACGAGAACAACCGCGGCTCCAGCTCCGGGAGCGAATAGTTGCAGATCGGGCAGGCGAACTTGGCCGAGTAGAGATGCTCGCGCCGCTCATTTTCGCTGTCGATCTCCACGGCGATCGCGCGCCCGTCGCCGTTGCGCAATGCCGTTTCGAAGGACTCGGCGAGGCGCTGCTTCAGGTCCTGACGCACGCGCAGCCGATCGATTACGACCTCGACGGTGTGCTTGCTGTGCTTCGCGAGCCGCGGCACGGCGTCGATCTCGTACACCTTGCCGTCGACCCGAACGCGGACGAAGCCTTTCGCCCGCAACTCGAGGAGAAGCTCGATCTGCTCGCCCTTGCGGTCCACGACGGCCGGGGCGAGGATCATGAGCTTCGTCCCCTCCGGCAAGGTGAGCGCCGCATCGACCATCTGTGAAATGGTCATTGCCGCGAGCTTCTGGTCGGGATGGTTCGGGCAGTAGGGCTCGCCGACGCGCGCGTAGAGAAGACGAAGGTAGTCGTGAATCTCGGTGACCGTGCCGACGGTCGAGCGCGGGTTGTGCGAAGTCGCCTTCTGCTCGATCGAGATCGCCGGCGACAGTCCCTCGATCAGGTCGACGTCCGGCTTCTCCATCAACTGCAGGAACTGGCGCGCATACGCGGAGAGCGATTCGACGTAGCGCCGCTGCCCCTCCGCGTAGAGGGTGTCGAAGGCAAGCGAACTCTTGCCGGACCCGGACAGTCCGGTAAGCACGATCAGCCGCTGCCGCGGCAGATCGAGGTTGATGTTCTTGAGATTGTGGGTTCGTGCGCCGCGGACGCGGATGTATTCCATACCTTGCAGGGAAAAAAGGTCAACCTGCTAATATACTCCTTTTGATGCACTCGCTCTAAGAGCTCTTTCGCCCTGCCTCCGGGTCCGGTCTCGGCCATCCGGCCTATTTCTCCGCGGGAAGCGCAGCTTACAATC
>DATJWL010000150.1:0-25521 GCA_035501215.1 Casimicrobiaceae bacterium | reverse complement strand
GGTTCCGGTCTCCGCGGCGGCCGGCAGCAGCCGCTGCTCGACGCTGCGTTCGGCCATCGAATAATTTGCCTGCACGAAATCCAGCTTCTCCCGCCGCATTAGCTCGATCAGCCGTTCGTTGGCGCCTTCCTGAAAATGCGTGACGCCGATGTAGCGCGAGAAACCTTTGTCCTTCCACTCGCGCAGCAACGCGATCTGTCCCGCGGCGTCACTGATGTTGGTGCCGACGTTGTGGAGCTGCATGAGATCCACTTTGCTGGTGTGTAGCCGCTGCAGCGATTGCTGCATTTCCGCGATGGAGGCGCCGGGGCCCGCCGCACGTACCTTGGTTGCGAGAAACACCTTGTCGCGCACTGCCATCGATGACAGCAGATCACCCACGACGCTCTCGGCCGTGCCATAGGATGGCGCGGTGTCGATCACCCGGCCCCCTCCGTCGAGCAAGGTTTCTATCACTGCGCGACGTTCGGTCCGTTTCGCGGCGTCATCGCCGATATCGAAGATGACCGCCGTGCCGAGGCCGACGACGGGCAGCCGCTCGCCGCTGCGTGGAATCGCGCGAGTCAACACCGGTCCCGTTGCGGCAATGGCTGGCGCACTCCACAGTGCGATCGATGCACCGATGCCGGCGCCGAGCTTGAGTAACTGCCGGCGAGTGGAGAACTTCGCGGTTAGAAAGGGGGCATCGGTCATGTCAAGCTCCTCCTGAACAGGCCGGGACGGCGCTCGGAGGCACGAATGGGGGCATAGTCCCTTGTTGCGACCATCTTTCCCTAGCCAATAGGGTACCGGACCCGGGCACTACGGATTCTGTTACTTGAGCGACAGGATCCAGTTCACGAGATTATTGATCCGGTCGGGATCCTTCGTCTTGACGATGGGGTGGCTCTCCTCGTGGCCGTCCGCGAACTTGGCCTTCCTTCCCGTCGTGACGTGTTGGTAGAGCTTGTCCTCGGCACCGAGGCTGCCGAGGTACTTGGCGGCGACGTCCTTCCATGCGGGCCCTTCCTTCTTGACGTCGACGGCGTGACACTTGAAGCAGTTGCTCTGCCGCGCGAGCGTCTGCGCGGCCGGCACATCCACTGGCGCGGCGACCGGCAACGCTAGGATCCAGAGCACGAGATTCTCGATGCGTTTGGGGTCGCTGGTCTTGACGATAGGATGATCTTCCTCGTGGCCGTCGTCGAATCGCGCCTTGCGCCCGGTCGTTACGTGCAGGTAGAGCTTCTGCGCGGCGTCGGGCGCGCTGTGATACTTGATCGCGACGTCTTTCCAGGCAGGACCGATCTTCTTCTGATAAACCGAGTGGCATTTGAGACACCCGCTCTGGCGCGCAAGCTGCTGCGCAGCGAGAACGTCGAGTCCAGCGGCTGGCGGGGAGGCGACCACCGAGCCAGCGATCAATCCGAGAGCCGCGCACAGCCGCCAAGGCCGGCCCTTCGTCGGGTGGCCCGTGCTGGCCTCAATGACTTGTGAGCTGCGGCGCCCCATGAGGACGGTCCTTCGTGCCGTCACTCTCACTTAGCGACCGTCTGCCGCCGCCTGGCAAGCCAGTTCTCAAACAACCTGATCCCGGTCGCGACCACGATCACGCATCCGGCGAATACGCCTGCCATGACGGCAACGGCAAACAGCGTCCAGAGGGCGGTCAGCATCCCGATCTCCTGGGCAATGACCCGGCATCCGTGCCCAACTCAGTCTTCATCGCCGGTGTATTCCTTTGGCAGCAGATGCGAGATGCCCTTGTGGCAGTCGATGCACGTCTTCCCTTCCTTCTGACCCTTCTCCATCATGGCGCGGGCCCGCGGCTGCTGCTTGTGCGGATCCATGGCTTCCCAGGAATGGCAGTTGCGGCACTCGCGGGAATCGCTAGCCTTCATGGTCGCCCAGACGTGCTGGGCGAGCTCCATTCGATGCGTCTCGAACTTTTCCGGCGTATCGACCACGCCGCTGACGAACTTGCCATAGAGCTCCTGGCTCGCCTGGACCTTGCGCACGAACTTGTGCATCCAGTCCTTAGGCACATGGCAGTCCGAGCAGATCGCGCGCACCCCTGAGCGGTTCTTGTAGTGGATCGTCTCCTTGTATTCCTGGAACACCGTGTCCCGCATCTCGTGGCAACCCGTGCAGAAGGCGAGGCTGTTCGTCGCCTCCATCCCGGTGTTGAACCCGCCCCAGAAGATCAGGCCCGAGAGCATGCCGATCGCGACGACGGCGCTTAGCGAAAGGGCCGACGGCCGCAAAAAGAACTGGCGCAGCCTGCTGAGAAAGGATTGCATCAGAGGGAGAGGAGCCACTCCACGAAATTCTTCGTGTCGTCGGGGCTCTTTGAGTTCAGGACCGGATGATCCATCTCTGAGCCGCCGAGCTTGACCTTGGGGCCCGTGGTGAGGTGCTTGGTCAGGATCGCCACGGCGTCCTTGTTGCCCTTGTACTTCGCTGCCACGGCCTTCCAGGCCGGCGCCGCCTTGTCCTTATCGATGGCATGACACGTGAAGCACTTGTTGTCTCGTGCGAGCGCCTGAGCCGCGGCGGCATCAGCGCCGAAAGCCGGCATGGCAGAGAGGAGCGCTGCCGCGGCCAGTGCAGGGGCTGCGAGGCGAGCGATCGGGCGAGCCTTCATTGGTTTGTCCACGTCATCCTCCGCGATGGTGTGATTGAGGCAACGCAGCGCTCCCGAACTGGTCGGCCATAGGCACCGACAGTCAGCACATTGCCAGTATCTTCATAACAAACATTCGCTTGGCCGACTTGACCTGCGTCAAGATGACTTGCGGAAGCATCGCGATTCGATGACTTTGATGCACAAATACGTCAGTTCGTAGCGCCCGTCCCGACGTTGAACATGTAGACGATCGCGCTCCGGATCTCGGTGTCCGTAAGATCAGCCATGCCGCCACGCGGAGGCATTGCCCCATGACCATGGATCGCGGACCGCACAACGACATCGAGTCCCTGCTTTACGCGCGGTGTCCACGCCGCGCGGTCGCCTATCTTCGGGGCTCCGCCGACGCCGGTCCCATGACACTTCACGCATTGCGTTTCCACGATTTCCTTGCCCGTTCGCTCCGGGGCCTTGCTGGTTCGGCTGACCGGTTCTGTCCAATGCCCGCCGGATTGGTTGACCATGTAGGTGATCGCGCGCTCGATCTCGGTGTCTGTCAGGTTGGGATTGCCGCCATGCGCCGGCATTTGCCGGATGCCCTGCAGTGCGCTCTTGCTGAGACTGGTAAGACCCTTGGCCGCGCGATCGGCCCACGCTTTCTTGTCGCCGATCTTCGGCGCGCCCGCCGCGCCGGTGCCATGGCAGGAGATGCAGAGCGATTCAACGACCTCCTTCCCCGACCGTTCTTTGCTCTGCGCCGCAGCCGTCGCCCATCCAGCCGTCGCAACCACCAACGCCACGAACGCAGCGAAGCATCGCCGGGATCTTGCTCGGAGGACCGGGACGTGCATCGGCGCGTCCGTGGGAACCCTGGGAACTCCTTGGCTAAGAGTTCTTCTCGTCATTGACCGACGCTTCGAGTCTTGCGAATCACGCACTTGCTGCCACAAGTTCCTTGAGCGCGATGCGATCGAGCAGCTTGACCAGGCGGGCTTGCACCTGGATCAGGCCCTCGCGATGGAACCGCGAGAACAATCGACTGACGGTCTCGAGCTCCAGGCCCAGGTAGCTGCCGATTTCTTCGCGTGTCATACGTAGCACGAACTCGGACGATGAATAGCCCCGGGACCCGTAGCGCTGCGACAGGTCGAGCAGATACGAGGCGAGCCTCTGGTGAGCGCGCATCGTCCCTAGCATGAGCATGAGGTTGTGCTCGCGAGAGATCTCGCGCGACAGCAGTCTATGGAGGGTAGCTTGAACGCGGCTGTCGTTGCGCGCCAGCTGCTCGATCCGGTTAAACGGCAGCGCGCATACTTCGGCGTCCTCGAGCGCGATCGCCTGGCAATCGTGGCTCGCCGTGGCGATCCCATCGGCTCCGATGATTTCTCCCGCTATGTGGTAACCCGACACCTGCTCGTTCCCGTCCTCCGCGATTAGGACTGTCTTCACAGAGCCGGAACGGATCGCGTAGAGCGCGGTGAATGGCTGGCCTGGGCGAATCAATACGTCTCTTTTCCGAAGGCGAATCCGTGTCGTGACGATGCGATCGACCAGGTACGTCGCCTCAGCGTCAAGGCCAGCGGGAACGCAATGCTGCTGCAAGCTGCACGTCGAGCACAGCGGTACCGTACGGCTGACCTCGCGGAGCATCGGCCGCGGGCGAGTTATCGTCGCGCCGCTGAACAGCGCAACACTTCCTGCGACGGCTACTGCTTCCATGACCTCTCCTCTATCGTGACGAGAATTGCTTCGTTCGCCTAATGCTGCACCGAATGGAACCCCGTGATGACGTCCTTGAGCTTGCGAAACTCCGTGCTCTTGTCGAAAAACCAGCGGGCACCGGCCTCCATGCAAATCCGGCGGTATTGCGCGTTGGGGTGGTTGGTAAGAACCACGAACACAATCTCCGGCGAAGCGGGATGGATTGCACGCAGCACCTCGACGCCGGTGCCTCCTATAAGCTGAAAGTCGAGAACCACGCAGTCCGGGCCGGTCCGGCGGATCCCGGCCACCGCATCGTCGGGCGTCCCCGCCTCGCCAACGACGCTGACGCCGTCGATCCCATGCAGGAGATCAGCTAGGGATTGCCGAACCTCGGGAGAGTCTTCGACGATGAACACTCGAGTTTGCGTGTTGCCCATGACCGCCAGTGTCGGCGGTTCCCGGGCGCGCAGCGATCGGCAGCCGCTGAATGCGGCCGTCGGGGGCTTCTGAAACAGCGCGTAGGCCGTGTCTTCGGATGGGTAGGATTCGTCCTACCCCTGGCGCCGATCCTCAGGCCGGCGTGTCGGACTCGTCGATCAGGCGATGCTTGATCGCGTAGCGGATGAGCTCCGTCTGATTGGCCAGGCCCATCTTCTCCATCAGGCGCGCCTTGTGCGTGCTGACCGTCTTGACCGAAAGGTTCAGTTGCTCGCCGATGTCGGAGACGGTCTTTCCGGACACGAGCAGGCGAAATACCTGGTACTCCCGGTCGGAAAGCGCGGTATGTGGAGCTCCCTCGGCCTGCGGCATTGCGCCGAGCGCGAGTTGCTCGGCGACCTCGGCGCTGATGAATGCACCGCCGCCCGCGACCTTGCGGAGTGCAGCGGCCAGCTGGCTCGATGCGCTTTCCTTGGTCAGGTAACCGGATGCGCCGGCCTTGATCGCCCGCACCGCGTACTGGTGCTCCTGATGCATGCTGAGCACGAGGATGCGCAGCTTGGGCCGTTCGCTTTTTACCTGCTTGATCAGCTCCATGCCGCTCTTGCCCGGCATCGACATGTCGAGCAGGAGGACATCGAAATCGAGCTCGCGCACGCGCTGCATCACTTCGTGGCCGTCGCGCGCTTCGCTCACGATGTCGAACTCCTTGGAGCCCTGGAGCAGCTGGCGCAATCCCTCCCGGACGATCGTGTGATCGTCGGCAATGACGACCCGGATCATGATTTCAGCGGCTCCTCGCCGCTGGGGAGGCGCAGCTCGACGTGCGTGCCCTTGCCCGGAGCGCTCGAGATCCTCGCCTCGCCTCCCAGCAACGAAGCGCGCTCGCGCAAGCCGAGGAGGCCGAACGAATTCGGTTTCCGGGCGCCTTCGGTCGAGAATCCGACGCCGTCATCGTGCACGCTGACCGACACGTGGCCGTCAGCCTGCTCGATCGCAACATCGACCCTGGACGCGTGCGCGTGCTTGGCGACATTGGTCAGCGCTTCCTGAACGGTGCGAAACACCGCGGTCGCGTGCGCTCCGGGCAGATCCAGACTCTCGTGGCTGATCGCGAGCTCGCAGGCGACGCCGCTCCGCTGCGTGAAGCTTTCCGCCAGCCACTCGACGGCGGGAACCAGGCCGAGGTCGTCGAGCATCAGAGGACGCAGCTCGGTCGCGATCCGCCGCGTCGCCGCGACGGTCCTTTCGAGCATCGTCTCCATTTTCGCGAGCTTACCGGCAAAGCCGTTCCCGTCCTGCGGGATGCGCTGCTTGCACCAGGCAATGTCCATCTGCAAGGACGTCAGCGCCTGGCCCAGCTCGTCGTGCAGCTCGCGCGCAATGCGGCTTTTCTCCTGTTCCCGCGCCTGATGCAGCGCGACGCTGAGCTCGCGCAGCTCTTCCTTCGACCGGCGCAGCTCGTCCTCCTGGCGAACGCGCTCGGTGATGTCGCGAAGAATGACCGTGTAGAACCTGCCGTCGGCTTCGCTCTGCTGCGAGATCGACGCGTCGATGGGAAACTCCTCGCCGTTGCGGCGCAAACCGGTTACGACGCGTAGACCCCCCATGCGGCGCGACGCGGTTCCCGTCGCACCGAATGCGCGAACGTGGTCGGCATGCACGCCTCGAAACCGGTCGGGAATGAACCACGCAAGCGGGGCGCCGAGCGCCTCGTCGCGCGGGCAACCGAACATGCTTTCCGCCGCTGCGTTGAACAAGACGATGTGCTGGCGCTCGTCGATCGTGATGATCGCGTCCATCGCCGAATCGAGTATGCCGCGCAGGCGCGCCTCGCCGCGCGCGAGCGCCGTCTCGACGCCGAGCCGCTCGGTGATGTCGCGGAGGATCACGGTGAACCGCTGCCGGCCGTCCTCGCTGTGCTGCGAGATCGAGGCCTCGATCGGAAACTCTTGTCCGTCGGCGCGCAGCGCCATGAGCACCATCTGGCTGCCCATGCGGCGCGATGTCGATCCTGTCTCGCCGAATTTCTCGATGTGCCGGCGATGAGCTTCCCGATAGCGTTCCGGCAGCAGCTTGTCGATCGGCTGGCCGAGCACCGCGTTCCGCGGCCAACGGAAGACGCGCTCGGCAGCATCGTTGAACAACACGATGCGCTGGCTCTCGTCGACGGTGATGATCGGATCCATCGCGGACTCGACCACGTCGCTGACTCGCGCCTCGACATTGCTTAGCGCGCGCGTTGCCGCCTGGCGCACCCTGACCTGGCGATAGAGCACGAGCATGGCCACGAGCAAGGCCGACGCTCCGACGCCCACGATCGCGATGACCATTTCCGTGCGATACCATCCCGCCAGCCACGCGGTGATGGCGAGGACGACCGTGATCGCGAGCAAGGCAAGCACGGGCGCGAACACCACGAAAAGCCGCCCGCGCGTGCCCACGCCGGCCGGCTTCAGCCCTTTGTCCGGAAATACGTTCATCGCTTTCGAGAACGCAATCAAGCTTCCTTTGATCGGCCTCCGCCAGCCCATTATACGATTGCAGGCGTCGCGCTGCGCCGGCTGCAAGCTTGGTCGCGCCGTGCAACGCATTTGACTCAGGTCAAGCGAGCGCCGGCGCCTACTGCGGCAACCCTGCTAACATCGACCCGCTCGCGCAACCATAAGGAAGCTTCGTGTCGATCGCCATGTTGTCCGACATTCACGGCAACCTGGAAGCCTTGAACGCCTGCCTTGCCGACGCACGCGGTCGCGGCGCGGAGCGCTACGCTTTTCTCGGAGACTTTGTCGGCTATGGTGCCGACGCGCGCGGCGTCGTCGAAGTGGTTGCCCGTTACGCCAAGGACGGCGCCGTCGCCATCAAGGGCAACCACGATAAGGCGATCGACGGCGGCGGCGGCTACTTCAACGACGCTTCACGCGCGGCGCTGCGATGGGCACGCGAGACGCTCACTCCGGAGCAGAAAGCCTTCCTCGCCTCACTGCCGCTCGTCGTGCGCCAGGATCCCGTTTGCTACGTTCACGCTTCTGCCGCGAAGCCGGAGCGTTGGGACTACATCGACAGTCCGGCGGCGGCGAAGCGCTGCGCCGATGCGGCGAACGCCTGCTACACCTTCTGCGGCCACGTCCACGATCAAGTTCTGTACTTCGAGAGCGCGCAAGGCCGGATGAGCGAGTTTCGGCCCTTTCCCGGTACGGCAATCCCCGTGCACAACCATCGGCGCTGGGTGGTGATCGTCGGATCGGTCGGGCAGCCCCGCGATCGCAATCCCGCAGCCGCCTACACCTTGTTCGATCCTGAGCAGCAGACGCTCACGTTCTTCCGCGTCCCGTACGATGCCCTCGCTGCCGCGGCCAAGATCCGCGAGTGCGGCTTGCCTGGATCGCTGGCGTATCGCGTCGAGCTGGGCATCTAGAATCGATCGACAGCCGCTTCATCGGCCAATTGCTTTCTCTCATGCGCGAGCGCTTGCATCCCGGCGGCATTATCGAAGGCTACGTCCTCGGCGAACGCATCCACGAGGGCGGTACCGGCGCCATTTTCCACGCCACGGCACCAGCGGGCCGCGATCCAGGCTTCCCGATCGTGCTCAAGGCACCGTTTTTCGGATACGGAGAATCCTCCCTCGGGATCATCGGCCTGGAGATGGAGCAGATGATCCTCGCCCGCTTGACCGGGCCGCACGTTCCACGCTTCGTCGGCGCAGGCGACGTCCGCGCGGCGCCGTACATCGTGATGGAATGGATCGACGGCCAGCGTCTCGCGGAGATCATTGCACGCGCACCGCTCGCGCCCGAAGAGGTGGCGCGCGTCGGCGCCGCACTCGCCGACGCGGTCCATAGCGTCCACCTTCAGGAAGTCGTCCATCTCGACCTCAAGCCCGAGAATTTTCTGCTGCGCCCCTCGGGCGAAGCCGTGCTGCTCGACTTCGGCTTCGCGCGCCATGCGCGCTACCCCGACCTTCTCGCCGAGGAGAAGCATTTCGCCGCGGGCTCGTCGGCTTATGTATCGCCGGAACAGCTGCAGGGCGATCGAAGCGACAAGCGCAGCGACCTCTTCGCCCTCGGCGTCCTGCTCTACGAGCTCGCCACCGGAAGACAACCGTTCGGCGAGCCACAGACCTATGCCGGAATGCGTGACCGGCTGTGGCGTGCGCCGGCGCCACCGCGCGCTGTCAATGCCGATGTGCCTCCATGGTTGCAGGAGGTCATTCTGCGTTGCCTGGAACCAGCGGCCGGCGCGCGCTACCAGTCCGCCGCCCATGTCGCCTTCGATTTGCGCCACCCGGAGCAGGTTGCGCCAAGCGAGCGCGGGACCAGAACGAGCGGCCTCGGTTTCGCCGCGCAAGCGGGGAGGTGGTGGCATGCGCGACGTCAGAGCAGCATGCTGCGCCCGCCCCGGAGCTCCGTCGCCCGTCGCGTTCCGGTCGTCATGGTCGCCGTCGATACCGAGCATCCGGACGACGAGCGCCACCCGGCGCTCCAGTGGACAACGCGACAGCTCATCTCGCTCCACCCGGAATTGCGCCTCATGTGCATATCGGTCATCACGGCCGCGCCGGTGAGCGAGGGACGGAACGAGGTCGATACGAGGACTGGAAGGCATCTCGAGCACAAAACAAGGCTGCGGCACTGGATCGAGCCGTTGGGGTTCCCCAAGGCGCAGATCTCGCTGCACGTGGTCGAAGGCGCCAATGCCGGCAGCACGCTGCTCGACCTCGCGCGGGCGAACCACGTCGATCTCATCGTCCTCGGCGCGCCCGCGGCATCCCAGCGGGCGCTCGCATGGTGGCGTTCCGTCGCTTCGAGCGTCACCGCGAACGCGCACTGCAGCGTTCACGTCGTGCGCGTTCCGGAGCGCCGAGAGGAGGCGCAGACGAATCAGGGTTGATGTGCAGTATGATCGCAAGCGCCGGGAGCAGTGCCCCGCCCCGGCACCCTCGGAGATCACATGAAGCGTCTCCTCTGCTGTGCGCTCGTCGCCTTGCTCGCCGGATGCATCCCGATCGGCTTCCAGGCGAAGTCGCAGCTGGTTGATCCTCCTGCCGGCGATTGGCGCACTTCACCCTAGCGCGGGACGCTCGGCATCGACTGCTGCGCCATGCGCGTCCAGTCGCCCACCACGCGTTGCATGGAACCGAGCGCGGATCCCCCGGAGGACATGACGTCCTGCATGGCCTTGACCAGATTCCTGGTCTGACCGACATCGGGCATGATGGCGAGCGCCGCTTTCGCTTCTTTGGCGCCCGGCAAGCCCGACATCTGCTCTTCCATCAGCGTGAAGAGCCGCTTCTGGATCTCGACAATCATGTCGAACATCTGGCTCCAGTACTGCATCGCCTTCTCGACTGCTTCCTGGGTCACCGCCTGACCGGCTGCCACGAATGATTGCGCATCGCTTGCCTCGGCGGCATGCCGCGCTGCCTTCTGCTGCATCGAGCGCGCTTCTTCCTCGCCGGCGAATTGCAGCTTGCGCAGCTTGGCCGTGCTCTCGATGGCGGCGTTGATGACCTCGAGCGCCATCTTGGCGTTGGCGCGGTAGAGTTCGAAGGCTTCCTGCGGCGTCAGCACCTTGGCCATCTTCGATAGATTGCCGAGATTGGCGCCCGGGAAAGATGCTTTCGGTGCGCTTGTTGCGGCTGCCTTGACGCGGGGTGCCGGCTTGCGTGCACGGCGAGCGGACTTGGACGACGACTTCCTTGCCATGATGTCTGTCCTCTGGTGGATTGAGTTGCGTGGAGCGCCGTCGGCCGCGCGCGAAGTGCATGCGTGGGACGGGTCGGCGTACCCGCCTATTCGACGCCTTCAACGCGCGATCGTCAACACCGCGGCGCCGGTGATGCGACCGGTGCGCACATCGTCCAGCGCCGCATTGGCGTCGGCGAGCGCATAGGGATGCGCGTGAACCTCGAGCGGAATGGTGGCCGCCAGAGCAAGAAACTCCGCCCCGTCGCGCCGTGTGAGATTGGCGACCGAGCGGACCGTGCGCTCGCCCCATAGGAGGCGGTAGGGAAAGCTCGGGATATCGCTCATGTGAATCCCCGCGCAGACGACGGTGCCTCCGCGGACGAGGGCAGCGAGCGCTGCCGGCACCAGCGCACCGACCGGTGCAAAGATGAGCGCGGCGTCGAGGAGCGCGGGAGGCCCCTCGTCGCTGGCGCCGGCCCAGGCCGCGCCAAGCCGCCGCGCGAACGCCTGCCCCTCGCTGTCACCGCGGCGGGTGAACGCGAACACTTCGCGTCCCTGCGCGATCGCGACCTGGGCGATCAGATGGGCGGCGGCTCCAAAGCCGTAGATGCCGAGCCGGCGCGCGTCGCCCGCGATTCGATAGGCCCGATAGCCGATCAGCCCGGCGCAGAGCAAAGGGGCCGCTTCGAGGTCGCCGTAGCGCTCGGGAAGCGCAAAGGCAAAGCGGGCATCGGCAGCGACGTATTCGGCGTAGCCGCCGTCGATCTGATAGCCGGTGAACCGCGCCTGTGCGCAGAGGTTTTCGCGTCCCGTAAGGCAATATTCGCAATGACCGCAGGCGCCGCCGAGCCAGGGAATACCCACGCGTTCGCCCCGGCGTTTCTCGTCGACACCCTCGCCGCACGCGGTGATCGTCCCGACGATTTCATGGCCCGGAACGACAGGCAGTCGCGGATCGGGAAGCTCGCCGTCGACGAGGTGCAGATCGGTCCGGCACACTCCGCAGGCGCGAACCGCCACGAGCACCTCGCCGTCGCCGGGCGACGGGCGGGCCCGCTCGACCCGTTGCAGGGGTTGGCGCAGAGCTTCGAGAACCATCGCCTGCATGACTAGGCTCGCAGCTGCTGCAGCGCCTCGCCAATGCGCGCGACCGTGATCACGTTCATGCCTTCGATCGGGTGCTTGGGACGATTGGCTTCCGGGATCAGAGCCGTTCGGAAGCCGAGCTTGGCCGCCTCACGCAGCCGTTCCTGCCCGCGCTGGACGGGTCGAATTTCACCGGCGAGACCAACTTCACCAAATACGACAGATTTATCTTGCAGGCTATTGTTCTTGAAAGAGGAATAGATGGCCATCAGGATGGCCAAGTCGGCTGCCGGCTCGGCGATTCGCACTCCTCCCACGGCGTTGACGAAAACGTCGAGCACGCCTGTCTCGACGCCTCCATGGCGATGCAGAACCGCGAGCAAGAGGGCGAGCCGCTGGTGATCGAGCCCGACGGCGAGACGCCGCGCCATCCCGCCCTGCCCCGGGTCGACCAACGCCTGAACTTCGACCAGGAGCGGCCGAGAGCCTTCGAGCGTCGCCAGGATGCAGCTTCCCGGAACGGGCTCGGCGTGATGGGAAAGAAACAGCGCCGAAGGGTTGGCCACACCCTTGAGCCCGCGCTCGGTCATCGCGAAGACGCCCAGCTCGTTCGCCGCGCCGAAGCGGTTCTTGATCGCGCGCACGAGGCGAAAACTCGAGTGCGGATCGCCTTCGAAATAGAGCACCGTGTCGACGATGTGTTCGAGCACGCGCGGACCCGCGATCGCCCCCTCCTTGGTAACGTGTCCGACGAGAACAACGGTGATCGCGGTCTGCTTGGCGAGCCGGGTCAACTGCGCGGCGCATTCGCGCACCTGTGCGACGCTGCCCGGGGCGGATTCCAATGCTTCCGTGTAAACGGTCTGGATCGAGTCGATCACGACGACTTCCGGCCGCCGCACGCGTATCGCGCCGACGATCGCTTCGAGCTGAACTTCCGCCAGCAGCTCCACGGGAGCGTTGACCAGACCGAGCCGCTGCGCGCGCAGCGCGACCTGCTCGGGCGACTCTTCGCCCGTCACGTAGAGCGCGCGCCGCGCGGCGCCGATCGCCGCCATCGCCTGCAGAAGCAACGTCGACTTGCCGATGCCCGGATCGCCGCCGAGAAGAATCACGCCGCCGGCGACCAGGCCGCCGCCGAGGACGCGATCGAACTCCTCGAGGCCCGTCGGCGCGTGGGTTTCGGCCCGCGCCCGGACCTTGGCGAGCGGCTGCACCTCGGCCGCGGCTCCACTGACGGCCTGGAAGCGCACCGCAGCGGGCGTAGCGACTGTCTCGACGAGCGTGTTCCAGGCGCTGCAGTGCGGGCACTGTCCTTGCCACTTGCTGCTTTGTCCGCCGCACTCCGTGCAGGCGTACGCGGTCTTGGCCTTGGCCACGCGTCAGGACAGCTCGTCGGGGTTTACGACGGCAGTGCCGAGTTTGCCGACCACGATGCCGGCTGCCTGGTTGGCGATGCGCACCGCGCTGGCGACGTCCGCGCGCGCACCGAGCAGAACGCCGAGCGTGGCGATCACGGTATCGCCCGCGCCGGACACGTCGTAGACCTCGCGCGCCTGCGCTGGAATGTGCACCGCGCCGGCATCGGTGAACAGCGACATGCCCTCTTCCGACCGCGTGATCAGCAGCGCCTGCACGGCCAGCTCGGCGCGCAGCGTCTGCGCCTTGGTCGCGAACTCCGCTTCGTTGCGCCAACTGCCCGCAACCTGGCGGAACTCGGCGCGGTTCGGCGTGAGCATCGTCGCACCGCGATAACGCAGGAAGTCCTCGCCTTTCGGATCGACGAGCACCGGCGTGCCGCGCGCGCGCGCCAGCTCGATCATCCGCTCGATATGCGCGAGCCCTCCCTTGCCGTAGTCGGACAGAACGACGACGTCGAAGTCGGGGAGCGTTCGCTCGTAATCGGCGAGCTTCGTGGCGAGAATCTCGTGCGACGGCGTTGTTTCGAAATCGATGCGCAACAGCTGCTGCTGGCGGCCGATGACGCGCAGCTTGACCGTTGTTGGCAGCGCGGGATCGCGATGAAACGATGTGCGCACCTTGTCGCCGATCAACAGCCGCTCGAGCGCCCTGCCCGCTTCGTCGTCGCCGACCACGCTCACCAGCATCACCTGCGCGCCGAGCGCCGCCGCATTGCGCGCCACGTTGGCGGCGCCGCCCGGGCGTTCCTCATGGCGGGCGATGCGCACCACCGGCACCGGAGCTTCGGGCGAGATGCGCTCGACCTCGCCGAACCAGTAGCGGTCGAGCATCACGTCGCCGACGACCAGCACACGCGCCGCCGCCACAGCGGCGCGGTATTCGGCGAAGGCGACGCTGCGACTCATCAGCGGCGGCCGATGCCGAAGTACTCGAGGCCCGCGCCCCGCACCAGCACGGGGTCGTAGAGGTTACGCCCGTCGAACACGAGCGGCGTGCGCAGCTTGCGCTTGAGCGTGGGGAAATCGGGGCTGCGGAATTCCTGCCATTCGGTGACGACGACGAGCGCGTCGGCGCCGGCGACGGCATCGAGCGGAGCTTTCGCGTAGGAGAGTCGCGGCATCGGTCCCAGGACGCGGCGCGCCTCATCCATCGCGACCGGATCGTAGGCGACGACTTCTGCGCTGCGCTCGAGCAGCCCCTGCAGCACCGTTCGCGACGGTGCCTCGCGCATGTCGTCGGTATTGGGCTTGAACGCAAGCCCCCACAGCGCGAGCCGGCGTCCCGCCAGGTTCCCGCCCAGGCGCTCCACAATCTTGGCGACGAGACGCGACTTTTGCGCTTCGTTGACCGATTCGACCGCGTGCAGGATCTGCAGCGGGGCGCCGTGCTGTTGCGCGCTGAACTGCAGCGCCTTCACGTCCTTGGGAAAGCACGATCCGCCGTAGCCGGCACCGGGATACAAAAAGTGGTAGCCGATGCGAGGGTCGGCGCCGATGCCCTGACGGACGTGCTCGATATCCGCGCCGAGCGTCTCGGCGAGATTGGCGAGCTCGTTCATGAACGAAATGCGCGTCGCGAGCATGGCGTTTGCCGCGTACTTGGTGAGCTCCGCCGAGCGGGGATCCATCACCAGCAGGCGCTCGTGGCTGCGCTGGAACGGGGCATATACGGCGCGCAGCAGCGCGATGGCGCGCTCGTCGTCCGCTCCGATCACGATCCGGTCCGGCCGCATGAAATCCTCGATCGCTGCTCCCTCTTTCAGGAACTCGGGGTTGGACACGACGGCGAACGCGAGCTTCGCTCCGCGTGCCGCCAATTGCTGCGCGATCGCATCCCGGACGCGATCCGCGGTACCGACGGGCACGGTCGACTTGTCGACGACGACCTTGTACTCGGTCATTCGCTCGCCGATGCTGCACGCGGCAGCCAGCACGTATTGCATGTCCGCGGATCCGTCCTCGTCGGGCGGCGTGCCCACCGCGATGAATTGCAGCATACCGTGCGCGACCGCGGCGTCGATGTCGTGAGTGAAGCAGAGCCGCCCCGCACCGACGTTGCGCCGGATCATTGCCGGCAGACCCGGCTCGTGAATCGGCACTTCACCCTGCTCGAGCACCGCGATCTTAGACGCATCGATGTCGAAGCAGAGCACGTCGTTGCCGACCTCCGCCATGCACGCGCCGGTCACCAGACCGACATAGCCGCTGCCGATCATGGTGATCTTCACGCGGTGACCCCCAGTGATGCATTGATGTCCGCGAGCGCGGCGCGCGGATCGGGGGCCTGCGTGATCGGCCGGCCGATGACGAGGAAGTCGGCGCCGCTGGCCACGGCGCCCTCGGGCGTGGCGATGCGGGCCTGGTCGTCCGCCGCGGCGCCGGCGGGACGAATTCCCGGCGTCACAAGCTTGAACGACGGTCCGAGCGCGCGGCGGAGTGCCGGCGCTTCGATGGCCGAGCAGACGACGCCATCGAGGCCGCATGCGGCGCTGAGCCGCGCAAGCCGCAATGTCGCGGCTTCGGCTCCGCCTGCAAGGCCGATTTCCTCGAGATCGGCTGCGCCGAGGCTCGTCAGCACGGTCACCCCGATGATCAGCGGCGGCGAACGCCCGCGCTCATTCGCCGCGCGCCTCACGCCCTCGCGCGCCGCCATGAGCATCGAGCGTCCTCCGGCAGCATGAACGGTGAGCATCCACGCGCCGAGCCGTGTGGCCGTCGCGCAGGCCCGCCCGACCGTATGCGGAATGTCGTGAAACTTGAGATCGAGGAATACCCGGAAACCGAGCTCGATCATCCGTCGCACCGGCTCGGGTCCCGCGGCGACGAAAAGCTCCTTGCCGACCTTGAGCGCGCAACCGCCCGGGTCGAGCCGGTCGACGAGCGCGAGCGCCGGCGCCACCTCCGGGAAATCGAGCGCGACGATGACTCTCGGATCAGGCAAAGCCATCGGGAGTCTCGGTGCGCCGCGGCGAATAGCTTTCCCACTTGCCGCACCCCGGGCAGCGCCAGTAGTACTGCTTGGCGCGAAAGCCGCACTGCTCGCAGCGATACATGCCGAGGCGCTTGATGTGCTGTCCGACGAGCCCCTTCACCAGCTCGAGATCGTTGCGCCGCTCCGCCGGCGCGGCCATGAGCTGCGCTTCGAGGAGCTTGTCGAGTCCGAGCAGCGTCGGGTTGCGGTTGAGCTCGTCCTTGATGAGCTGCGCGGCGGCGTCGGCGCCTTCGTGCCCGAGAATCTGGTTGAACAGGGCGTTGAGCAGATCGAGCGACGGATACTGGTCCTCGTAGCTGCGCAGCACACGGATCCCTTGAGCCACGTCGCCCGTGCGGCGGTAGGCGTCGGCGAGCCGGTCGGCGACCAGTCCGAGGAAGGCGGGATTCTGCGCTTCGATGCGCTGCCACGCCGCGATCGCCGCGGCGTAGTCGCCGTGCTGCGCTTCGAGATCGCCGAGCAGCATCGTCGCCCGCGTGCACAGCTTGTACTCGGCGAGGGCCTGTTCCACATGGCCGCGTGCCTCGTCGAGCTGCGAGTGCAGCATGACGTTCTGCGCCAACTCGCAATAGTAGTGAGCGATCTCCTTGAAGTACGGCCGCTTGGCAAGCGCCTCCATGCGCTTGGTCACGGTGATCGCCTTCTGCCAGTCCTTCTCCTGCTCGAAGATCTGCAGCAGGAAGCCGAGCGATTGCAGCTCGAAGGGGCTGCCGTCGAGCTTGCTGAAAAGCTCTTCGGCCCGATCGAGCAGTCCCGCCCGATGGAAATCCTGCGCCAGCTCGAAGACTGCAGTCTGCCTCTTCTCGGCCGGCAAGTCGGGCCGATCAAGCAGGTTCTGGTGCATGCGGATCGCGCGATCGATCTCGCCCTGCCGGCGGAAGAGGTTGCCCAGCGCGAAGTGCAGATCGATCGTCTGCGGATCGACCTTGACGACCTCGATGAAGGACTCGATCGCCTTGTCGGGCTGCTCGTTCAAAAGAAAATTGAGCCCGCGAAAGTACGACAGTGGCAACGCGCGCGACTCGCGCAGCAGATGGGAAATGTCGATGCGCGCGGCGATCCAGCCGAGCGCGAAGAACAGCACCGGGATTGGCAGCAGCCACCACAGTCGCTCGAAGTCCAGCATCGCCTGCTAGCTCTTCATCATGCGCCGTCGACCGGTGCGTCCCGCGCCGGAGCCGAGGCCCGCCGGTGGTCGCGGCGCAGCCGTCCGAGTTGGCGCTTTACACGCACGTAGCGCATCAGCCCGGCGAGCAATCCCGCGCCGACGCCGAGCGCGAACGCGATCAGCAGCAGAAAGATCAGCGGCGCTTCCCACGAGAACCAGTGGTAGAAGCGCACCGTCACGAGCTCCGCGTTCTGCAGCGAGAGGAAGAGCAGCGCCAGGAAGAGCGTGAGGCCCACTACCCAGCGGAGGAATGTCATCCTGCGAATCCAAAAGAAGCGGGCGGCATTATCGCATCGGATAACGCCGCCCGGTTATTAGCTCTCGGCTCACGCTTTCTTGAAATCGACGCGTTCGCGCAGCTCCTTGCCGGCCTTGAAGTGCGGAACGTGCTTCTCCGGCACCTGTACGCGTTCGCCCGACTTAGGATTGCGCCCCGTTCGCGGCGGCCGGTAGTTCAAGCCGAAGCTGCCGAAGCCGCGGATCTCGATCCTCTCGCCCTTGGCCAGGCTCTCGGCCATGGCGTCGAGGATCATCTTCACCGCGAGCTCGGCGTCCTTGGCTACCAACTGCGGGAACTGCGCCGCCAAGCGGTCGATCAGCTCCGATTTCGTCATCACGGGATCGCCTTAGCCTTGCTTCTTGTCGTCGAGCTTCGCCTTGAGCAGAGCGCCGAGGTTGGTCGTCCCCTGGCTCGCGCCGGCGTTCTCGGCGCTCATCCTCTGCATCGCTTCGGCTTCCTCGGCGTGGTCCTTGGCCTTGATCGACAGATTGATCGAGCGATTCTTCCGGTCGATGTTGATGATCATCGCCGTCACCGTGTCGCCCTCCTTGAGGTGCGACCGGATGTCCTCGACGCGATCGCGCGCCACTTCCGAAGCGCGGAGGTAGCCTTCGACGTCTCCGGAGAGCGAGATCACGGCGCCCTTGCCGTCGAGCGACTTGACGGTCCCGGTGACGACGTTGCCCTTGTCGTGCGTGGCGACGTAATTCGAGAACGGGTCGCCGTCGAGTTGCTTGATGCCAAGCGAGATGCGCTCGCGCTCGACGTCGATCGCGAGCACGACGGCTTCGATCTCCTGCCCCTTCTTGTACTCGCGCACCGCGGCTTCGCCTGGCAGCGTCCACGAAAGATCCGACAGATGCACCAGACCGTCGATCGATCCGGGAAGACCGATGAACACGCCGAAGTCGGTGATCGACTTGATCAGCCCCTTCACGCGATCACCCTTCTTGTGGTTCATCGCGAACTCTTCCCACGGGTTCGGCATGCACTGCTTCATGCCGAGCGAAATGCGGCGGCGCTCTTCGTCGATCTCGAGGATCATCACTTCGACTTCGTCGCCAAGCTGCACCACCTTGGTCGGATGCACGTTCTTGTTGGTCCAGTCCATCTCGGAGACATGGACGAGACCTTCGATGCCCTGCTCGATCTCGACGAACGCGCCGTAGTCGGTGATGTTGGTAACCTTGCCGAAGAGCCGAGTGCCCGTCGGGTAGCGCCGCGACAGGCCGACCCACGGATCCTCGCCGAGCTGCTTCATGCCGAGCGAGACCCGATTCTTCTCCTGGTCGAACTTGAGCACCTTGGCGGTCACCTCATCGCCGACCGAAAGCACTTCCGAGGGATGCTTCACACGCCGCCAAGCAAGGTCGGTGATGTGCAACAGCCCATCGATCCCACCCAGGTCGACGAACGCGCCGTAGTCGGTGATGTTCTTAACCACGCCCTTGACGATCGCGCCTTCCTGCAGCGTCTTCAGCAGTTCCTCGCGTTCGGCGCCGAGGCTCGCTTCGAGCACCGCGCGGCGCGAGACGACGACGTTGTTGCGCTTGCGGTCGAGCTTGATGACCTTGAACTCGAGCTGCTTGCCTTCGAACGGCGCGGTCTCCTTCACCGGGCGGATGTCTACGAGCGAACCCGGCAGGAAGGCGCGAATGCCGTTCACCATAACAGTGAGGCCGCCCTTCACCTTGCCCGTGACGAGTCCCTGAACAACGCTTCCCTGCTCCATCGCGGCTTCGAGATCGTGCCAGGCCTTGAGGCGCTTTGCCTTGTCGCGCGAGAGGCGAGTCTCGCCGTAGCCGTCTTCCAGGCTTTCGATCGCCACGGTGACGAAATCGCCAGGCTTGACTTCGACTTCGCCCTTGTCGTTCTTGAATTCCTCGATCGGGATGAAGCTCTCGGACTTGAGTCCCGCGTTGACGACGACGATGTTGTAATCGACGCGCGTGACTTCGGCGGTGATCAGTTCGCCTTGCCGCATCTCCTGCCGCGCGAGGGATTCCTCGAAGAGCGCGGCGAAATTTTCCTGCGGTTGCGCGGGTGGGTTGGTCGCTGCAGTTGCCATGAGTATCCAGTTTCCTATCGCTGCTGCCATCGCCGCGGGCCCGGCGACGGGTGGGTGGATCGTCCCGCCGCCGGAGAGAGCCCGTCTTCGCTCCGGTGGCGCCTTTCGCTTCTGTTCGCTATCTCAAATGCTCGCCTATCCGCTGCGCCCGACCTCCAAGGACCGGTAACGCTCCAGCACGAAGGCGATGCTCGCCTCGATGGAGATCCCGGTGGTATCGAGCACGACGGCGTCGGGCGCGGGCTTGAGCGGCGCTGCCGCCCGGCCCGTGTCGCGCGCGTCGCGCTCGCGGATGTCAAGCAAAAGACTGTCCATGGTAACCGAGTTTCCTTTTTCTATCAACTGCTTATATCGGCGAGCCGCCCGCTCCTCGGCGGTGGCGGTCACGTACACCTTGAGCACGGCATCCGGGAACACCACCGTCCCCATGTCGCGTCCATCCGCCACCAGCCCGGGAGGCCGGCGAAAGGCCCGCTGTCGAGTGAGAAGGGCCGACCTGACGGTAGAAAACACCGCCACGCGCGAAGCCGCGGCGCCGGCCTCGGCGCTGCGAATGGCCGTCGTCACGTCGCGCCCGTCGAGCACGATGCCGTCGCTCCTGAACGCAGCCGCAAGTCCGGTCGCGATGCCCGCCAGCGCGGGTTCGTCGTCGAGCCTTGTACCGGTCGTGAGCGCCTTGTGGGCGACCAGGCGATACAGCGATCCGCTGTCGAGGTAGTGAAAGCCGAGCGCCTGCGCGACGCCCTGCGCGACGGTCCCCTTGCCTGAGGCGGCGGGGCCGTCGATGGCGATGACCGGCGGTTCGCTCACGCCGCCAGCTTCCTGAACTGGGCGAAATAGTCGGGGAAGGTCTTGCGCACGCACCCCGGGTCGTTGATGCGGACCGGCACGCCGCCGAGCGTCGCAAGCGAGAAGCACATGGCGATGCGGTGATCGTCGTAGGTGTCGATCGTCGCCGGCGCCAGCTTCGTCGGGGGCGTGACGGAAAGCCAATCATCACCCGCCGAGACTGTCGCGCCGAGCTTGCGCAATTCCGTCGCCATGGCGGCGATGCGATCGGTCTCCTTGACTCGCCAGCTGCCGATGTTCCGAAGCGTCGACGTGCCGCGAGCGAACAGCGCGACGACCGCGGCAGTCATGGCGGCGTCGGGCATCGCGTTGAAATCGGCGTCGATCGCGCGCAATGCGCCCTCCGCGCGCACTTCGATGGCATCATCCGTCCACGCCACATTGGCGCCCATCTGCTGCAAGGTTGCGGCGAATTCCACGTCGCCCTGGATGCTCGGGCGCCCGACACCCTCGACCCTCACGGGCCCGCCGCCGATCGCGCCCGCGGCGAGGAAATACGAGGCGGAGGACGCATCGCCCTCGACCCGGATCGTTCCGGGACTCGCATAGGCCGCGCCCTCGGAGACGTGGACACGTCGCCACTCGTCGCGTGTGGTCGCGACCCCGAAACGCGCCATGAGATTGAGCGTCATCTCCACGTACGGCTTGGAGATGAGATTCCCGACGATGTCGACGGTCGTGCCGCCGCCCGCCACCGGCAACGCCATCAGCAGCGCGCTCGTGAACTGGCTCGATACTTCGCCGCCGATCGCGACCGCATCACCGGGTCGAATCCGTCCGCGACCGATAGCGAGCGGCGGATAGCCCTCGCGGCGAAGGTAGCGGATCTCGGCGCCGAGCGAACGCAGCGCGTCGACGAGATCCGCGATTGGACGCTCGTGCATCCGCGACACGCCCGAAAGCTCGTAATCGCCGCCCGCAAGCGCGAGCACCGCCGTCAACGGACGGAACGCCGTGCCGGCGTTGCCGAGGAAGAGCGACGCGTGCCTGACCGGAAACGCTCCCGCCACGCCGTGCACGGCGACGTCGCCCGTTTCGCTTGAACGGGTCAGCCGCACGCCGAGGGCCGAGAGCGCATCGCGCATGCGGTCCACGTCCTCCGCGTCGAGCAGTCCCTTCAAGGTCGTGGTTCCGCGCGCGAGCGCAGCGAGCAGGAGCGTGCGGTTGGAGATGCTCTTCGAGCCGGGCAATCGCACCGTGCCCGCCATTCTTGTTACCGGAGCGAGATCGAGGTACTGCATCGCGCGGTGCCTCTCGCGGGTTCAGTCCGGCGCGTCGGCTGATGATCGAGCGCGCCAATGCGCGCGCGCCGCACGCGCGCGCTCGAACAGGGCCTGCAGTGCGTCGCCGTCGCCGTGCGCGATGAGCGCCTCGATCCGCTCCAGCTCATCGCGATAGATGGCGAGTTCGCGGCGCAGCGCTGCCCGGTTGGCAAGACAGACGTCGCGCCACATCGAAGGGTGACTCGCCGCCAATCGCGTGAAATCCCGGAACCCGGTGCCGGCATGGTCGAGGAGCTCCACGGCATCCGGGCGAGCGGATAACTCGGCCATGAACGCGTAGGCGAGCACGTGCGGCAGGTGGCTCACCGCTGCCAGGATGACATCGTGGTGCGCCGGGTCGAGCATTTGCACGAGAGCGCCACAGCGCAACCAGCACGCACGCACCCGCGCCAGCGCCTCGCGCGCCGTCTCGGCGAGCGGGGTCAATACCACCGTGCGCTGGCGAAACAGCGCGGGGAAAGCCGCGCTGGCTCCGGAGCGCTCGGCGCCCGCTATAGGATGTCCCGGTACAAACCGCGGCAGCGCGGCGCCGAGATTCGCGCGCGCGGCCGCGACCACGTCCTGCTTGGTCGATCCAACGTCGGTCACGATGCTGGCAGAGCCCAGCGCCGGCCCGATCGCGCCAAAAAGCTCCGCCATCTGGCCAACGGGCGTGGCGAGGAGAACGAGATCGGTGTCGGCAAGCTCTGCGGTCCACGGCTCGCCCAGCGCGTAGGTGCGATCCGCAATGCCGAGGTTCCGTGCCGCATCGAGATTGGCTCGGTCGCGCCCCACTCCAACGACCTCTTGCACGGCCTCCGCCTGCTTCAGCGCAAGAGCGAACGACCCGCCGATCAGGCCGACACCAACGACGACGAGCTTGCCCAGTGTCGGTTCGGCGGTCGCCATCAGCGGCCGAGCGCTGACTTGAGCGCTTCCAAGAAGCGAGCGTTCTCCCCGGGTAGGCCCACGGTGACCCGCAGATGTTCGGGCAACGCGTAATTGGCTACCGGCCGCACGATCACGCCCTGACGCAAGAGTTTTTCGTAGACGGCGGCTGCGGCGCCGACATGAATGAGAATGAAATTGCCGTGCGAGGGCACGAAGCCCACGTGCATCGCCTCGAGTGCTCGCGCGAGCATCGAGAGCCCCGCACGATTGAGCGCCGTCGACTCCGCGACGTATTCCGTATCCGCGAGCGCCGCAAGCGCAGCGGCCTGCGCAACCGAATTGACATTGAACGGCTGGCGCACGCGGTTCAGGAGGTCGGCCAGCGTCGTGTCCATCATTCCGAAGCCGACACGCAAGCCGGCGAGTCCGTACGCCTTGGAGAAGGTGCGCGAGACGATGAGGTTCGGATGCTCGGCGATCCATGACGCGCTCGGCGAGCGCTGCGGCGGCTCGAGATATTCGTCGTAGGCTTCGTCCAGCACCACGACGACTTCGCCCGGCACCTCGGCGAGAAACGCCTTTACTTCCGACGAAGCAGCCCACGTCCCCGTGGGGTTGTTCGGATTGGCGACGAACACGATCCGCGTACGCGGCGTGATCGCGCTCGCCATGGCCGCCAGGTCGTGAGCGAAATGCTTCGCCGGCACCACGATCCCGGTCGCGCCGCGAGCCTGTGTCGCCAGCGGATACACGGCGAAGGCGTGCTGTGCATACACGGCGTGATCGCCCGGACGCAGCAAGGCCTGCGTGGCGAGCTCGAGCACGTCGTTGGATCCGTTGCCGAGCACGATCTCTTCGTGCCGCACGTGATAGCGCGCCGCGAGCGCCTCCTTGAGCGTGAAGCCGTTGCCGTCCGGGTAGCGCGTGACGTCCGTGGCCGCGGCGGCGATCGCCTGGCGCACCTTCGGGCTCGGGCCGCGCGGGTTTTCGTTCGAGGCGAGCTTGATGATCGAGTCCTCGGCAAGCCCGTACTCGCGCGCCAGCTCCTCGATCGGCTTGCCCGGCACGTACGGCGCGATGCCGCGCACGTACTCCGGCGCCCGTGCCGCCGCCGACTTCGATTCGGCCGAGGCGCTGGCTTTCAAGCGACCGCCGCAGGGTACGAGCCGAGCAGCTTCAGGAACGGCGCGCGCTGCCGCAGCTCGGAGAGCGCCGCGGCGACGGGTGGATCGTCGCAGTGGCCTTCCAGATCGACGAAGAAGAGGTACTCCCACAAGCCGGTGCGGGAGGGCCGCGATTCGAGGCGGCTCATGCTCACGCCGTGCTTGGCGAGAGGCTCGAGCAGCGCGTACATCGCGCCCGGCCGGTTTTGCGCCGACATGACGAGCGAGGTCTCGTCCCTCCCCGACGGGGCGGGCGCTTGGCGCCCCAGCACCCAGAAGCGCGTCGTGTTGTTGGGCTCGTCCTCGATGTGCGCCGCGAGCACCTCAAGCTGATAGAGCGCAGCCGCCGCTTCGCCGGCGATGGCGGCCGAACCGGCTTGCGACGCGGCGAGCCGCGCTGCTTCCGCATTGCTCGCTACCGGAATGCGTTCCGCACGAGGCAGATGGCGCGCCAGCCACTGCACGCATTGTGCAAGCGATTGCGCATGCGCGTAGACCCTGGTCACCGCGTCGAGCGGCGTATCCCGAGCGAGGAGCTGCTGCTGAATGCGCAGCTTGATCTCGGCCACGATCGTAAGCGGCGTCTGGCACATCAGGTCGAGCGTGCGCCCCACGGCGCCCTCGGTCGAGTTCTCCACCGGCACCACGGCGTGATCGGTGCGGCCGGATTCCGCCGCGCGGAACACTTCGTCGATCGATGCGCACGGCTCGGGGGTGACGAACGCGCCGAAGTGCTGCTGCACGGCGCTGTGGCTGAAGGTTCCCGCCGGACCGAGATAGGCCACCGAAAGCGGCTGCTCGAGGGCAAGGCACGCGGACATGATCTCGCGGAATACCCCGGCGACCGCGTCGTTCGAAAGCGGCCCGGGATTGCCGTCGCGGGCGCGGCGCAGCACCTGCGCTTCACGCTCGGGACGGTACGCGGCGCCGCTCTTCAGCGCGCCGATCGCCTTCGCGTGAGCGGCTCGCTCGCTCAAGAGCCGCAAAAGATCGCGGTCGATCGCGTCGATCGCCGAGCGATGGCGACCGAGCGCCGCTTCGTCGTCACCGTCGTCGTTCTTCGCCATTCGTCCCGCTGCCCCCGGCCGTCCGCGATCTTTAGTTTCCTTGCTCGCCGTTCTCCTCTTCGGTCTCGACGACGCGCTCGAGGCCGGCGAGCTTTTCGCCTTCGCCGAGATTGATGAGGGTTACGCCCTGGGTCGAACGGCTCATCTCGCGTATCGATTTCACTTGCGTGCGGATGAGCACGCCGCCGGTGGAGATCAGCATCACCTCGTCGTCCTCGCGGACCAGCGCCGCGGCGACGACCTGTCCGTTGCGCTCGCTTTGCTGGATGGCGATCATGCCCTTGGTGCCACGGGCGTGCCGCGTGTGTTCGACGATCGGGGTACGCTTGCCGAAGCCGTTCTCGGTCGCGGTCAGCACCGACTGCTGCTCGTCCTCGGCGACCAGCATGCTGATCACGCGCTGCCCCTTGTCGAGCAGCATTCCGCGCACGCCGTGCGCGCCGCGTCCCATCGGCCGCACGTCGGCCTCCTCGAAGCGCACCGCCTTGCCGCCGGAGCTGAAGAGCATCACGTCGTGCTTGCCGTCGGTGAGCGCGGCACCGACGAGAAAGTCGCCGTCATCGAGCTCGACCGCGATGATTCCCGACGGGCGCGGCCGCGAGAAATCCGAGAGCGGCGTCTTTTTCACCGTGCCGTGCGCGGTGGCCATGAACACGAAGCGATCCTGCACGAACTCCTTCACCGGCAGGATGGCGGTGATCTTCTCGTGCTCGAGCAGTGGGACGAGGTTGACGATCGGCTTGCCGCGCGAGACGCGGCTGCCCTGCGGGACGTTGTACACCTTGAGCCAGTAGACGCGCCCGCGGTTCGAAAAGCACAGGATGTTGTCGTGCGTGT
>DATJWL010000149.1:0-29832 GCA_035501215.1 Casimicrobiaceae bacterium | reverse complement strand
ACGTCCGCCCATCAGCCGATTGAGCATCGATGGGGACAACCTGTTGAGACTCCACAGCTAGAGCGCAGCATACGCGTCGCAGATCTTGTTGTAGGCGTTCTGGAATTTGCTTTCCGCGTAAAAATTCCCTGCCTGATTGAGCAATGATTCCGCCGTCGGTGAGACGATGCCCTGGCCCTGCACGATGCCCTTGACGACCCAGTAAGCCTTCTTATTCCCTGCGTCGGTTCGATACTCGCGGAGCTGCGTACGCTGTGCGACGTCGGTCTCGATCTGCTTGCACAGGGCTAGATTGGCGCGGTGAGCGTCCACGGAGGCGAAGATCGACTCTATGGCCTTCCCTGCCGTCTTCATGAATCCCTTGACCAGTATCGGGATCGAGCTCCCTTCACCAATAACTTCAATATGGACCAACGCGTCGGTAAACTCTGATACGCCATCGAGCATGTTGCTCACCCACGTCCAGCCCGCCCTTACTCTGTTCAAGCGTGCCGGGTCGGCTCTGAGCGACTTACCTTTGCTACAGAAAATGTCGAGCTTGGTCCCGGGCGAGCCGAAGCTTGCCTGCCCAAAGCCTGGGCTGGGGTTCGGCCCAGAGCTCGAGACGCCCGGGGTGCTTGTGGCGCTCGCCGCGCTCGCACCCAGGGGTTCCGCAGAAAACACATCGGGGTCGCCGATCTCGTCGAAAAGATCCGCGAGATTCTTCGGCGTGTCCTGCCAGTTGGGCACCTTGTTGAGGACTTCGTAGAGACCGAATAGTACGAGCGGCGGCAGGTGGTCGATGACATCGACAAGGATCGTGCCGTCGCCGAGTCCGTGTTGTTCGATTTGCGGAAATTTGGGCTTCAGGTCTGCCATGTCGAGCACGAAATTTTCCAGGTCCAGGCGGAAATCGATGCATGCCGTGTATTGACCGCACCGGTCAAGGTCGTGATTGGGTCCCGTAACGAAGTCGAGGAACGGCGTTCGGCGGTGCGCGATCAGGTCCAGGGCATCCTCGACGGTCTCCTTTACCGTGTCGCCTTTTTGCTGCAACGACGTGAGCTGCCGCTTGAGATCCTGGGCGGTGTCCTTGACGTCGCCCATGACCTCGGCGAGGATCGTCTTCACATTGTTGATGATGTCGGTGATATCGCTACCAATCCAATCTGCCCTCGCCTGCACTGCAAACGCGAGCAGGCCTATCGCCAGTAGATAGCGTGTCTTTTTCATGTTCATGATCCCCCCACAGAGACATTCAGCATGTCCCCACCGGCTTCGCAGGAAGCGAACGGGAAGAGCGATGGCGGCGAGAGGAAGCCGTCGATACTCCTCTCGAGCCAGTCGGGCGGTGGTGGCCGCGGCCGGATTCGGCACACTCTCTGCCCGGGGCGTCGCGGAGTCAAGACGCGGCGCAACCCGGCTCTCCAATTCGGTTCCCTAGCTTCGGTGCTCGCCCAGCCTCGGCCGAACCCAATGCGGGCGCCGGTGATCGAGCCGGCGTGTGCGCGGATTCCCACCTAGAATACGCGGCGTGCCCCAGCTAAGCATCCGCAACCTCGGCGTTCGTTACGCCACCAAGACCGGCACGGTCGAGGCGCTCGCCGACGCCAACCTGACGATGAGCGACGGCGAGTTCGTCGTCGCGATCGGCGCTTCGGGTTGCGGCAAAACGACGCTACTGAACTGCATCGCCGGCTTCCTCCCGGCGACGGAAGGCACGATCGAGCTGGACGGCAAGCCGGTCACCGGACCGGGTGCCGACCGCGGCGTCGTGTTCCAGAAGCACGCGCTCATGCCGTGGCTCGACGTGATCGACAACGTGGAGTTCGGATTGCGCATGCGCGGCGTCGACGCCGTCACCCGCCGGCGCGTTGCGCTCGACAAGCTGAAGCTCGTCGGCCTCGAAGACTTCGCCGGGCGCGCGATCTACGAGCTGTCGGGCGGCATGCAGCAGCGCGTCGGAATCGCCCGCGCGCTTGCCTCCGACCCCGAGCTGATGCTGATGGACGAGCCGCTGGGCGCGCTGGACGCGCTCACACGCGAGTCGATGCAGGAGCTGATCCTCGACGTCTGGCACACCACGGGCAAGATGATGTTCTTCATCACGCATTCGGTCGAGGAAGCGCTCTTTCTCGCCACGCATCTCGTTGTGATGACGCCGCGGCCTGGCCGCATCTCCCACGAGTACCGGCTCAGCTTCGGACGCCGCTTCATCGCGACGCGCGACGCGCGCGCGGTCAAATCCGCGCCGGATTTCATCCGCGTGCGCGAAGAGGTGCTCGCCGTGATCCAGAAGCGCGAGCGCGGCGACGCGGCAGCGCCGATGCCTGCATGAACGAAGCCAGGCCGGCGGCCCGAACCGAAGCGAAGACGTCGAAGTTCGCCACGCTTGGCGAGGGCTCGACCACCGCTATCAGCGTGGCCACGATGATCGCGATCTTCGTCCTGTGGTGGCTCGCGCGCCACTTTCGCTGGCTGCCGCCGCTGTTCCTGCCCACGCCGGAGACCGTGTTCACGCGGTTGTACGAATCGGCGCTCGGCGAGCTCACCGATGCGCCGCTTGCCGAGCATTTCGGCTGGTCGATGTTCCGCGTGTTCTCGGCGTTCGTTGCCGCGTGCGTCACGGCCATCCCGATCGGGATCGCGATGGGCGTGTCGCGCATCGCGCGCGGAGTGTTCGATCCGCCGATCGAGTTCTACCGGCCGCTGCCGCCGCTCGCCTATCTCCCTCTTATCGTGATCTGGTTCGGCATCGACGAAATGTCGAAGGTGCTGCTTATCTATCTCGCGTGCTTCGCGCCGCTCGCCATGAGCGCGCGAGCGGGAGTGCGCTCGGTGCCGCAGGAACAGATCCACGCTGCGTACTCGATGGGCGCCTCGAAATGGCAGGTGATCTGTCACGTGATCGTCCCGGCCGCGATGCCGGAGATCCTTACCGCGATGCGCATCGCGATCGGCTTCGGCTGGACGACGCTCGTCGCCGCCGAGATGGTGGCAGCGACCCGCGGTCTCGGGCAGATGGTGCTCAACGCGTCGAACTTCCTGCGCACCGACATCGTGATCATGGGCATCGTGGTCATCGGCGCGGTGGCCTACGCCTTCGACCTGCTCATGCGCTACGTCGAGCGCCTGGTCGTGCCGTGGAAAGGGAAGGTGTGAGGCAACCCATGCCATTGTCATTGGCGCCCCGGCAGGCCCGGGACCGACGGCTGCCCGGCGCCATGCACCGGCTATCGGTACCTAGTTGACAGCCTCGATACGCTTTGCCACGCTCGGGTCATGGTCGTCCGTCCGCACTTTCAACGGCTTGTCGATCGGGTCCGGAACATGCCGCCCCTTCCGGCAGCCGTCGTGTATCCGTGCGACCGCGACTCGCTCCAGAACGCTCTGTCGGGGCGCTTTGCGGGGTACCTGGCGCCGGTCCTGGTCGGCCCGGAAAAGCGCATCACCGACGCCGCCGCGCAGGCCGGGCTCGACCTTTCGCGGATCGATCTCATCGACACACCGGACGACCCGTTCGCAGCAGCCCAGCGGGCTGTCGCATTGGCGAAGAACGGCGAAACGCAGGCGCTGATCAAAGGGAGCCTCTATCCGGACGATCTGATGCGCGCCGTCGTAGCTCCGGAAATCGGACTTCGCGGCGAGCGGCGCCTGACCCACGCCTTCTTCGTCGACGTACCCGGCTATGGCCGCGGCTTCGTCCTGTCCGACGCAGTGCTCAACATCGCGCCGAATCTCGCCGCCAAGCGCGACATCGTGCAGAACGCGATCGACTTCACACAGGCGCTCGGCGTCGCTCAACCGCAAGTCGCGGTCCTGAGCGCGGTCGAGGGCGTCACCGCGGCGCTGCCAGCCACGGGCGACGCGGCCGCTCTGGCCAAGATGGCCGCCCAGGGTTTGATCACCGGCGGCGCGGTCGACGGTCCACTGACCGCCGACGCCGCCATGTCGCCGGCCGCGGCGCGCGCCGGCAACGTCTCGTCGCAGGTCGCCGGCAACGCCGACGTACTGATCGTGCCGGGGATGGAGTCGGGGGCGCTGCTGGTGCGCGCGCTGGTTGGCATGTTCGGTGCGCTCGCTGCCGGGGTTACGCTCGGCGCGAAGGTGCCGATCGTGCTCTCCGCACGCAGCGAATCGATGGAAGTGCGGATGGCCTCCTGCGTGCTCGCCTCGCTCGTGGCACAGGCGCCGCGCACGCCCGCGTCGGCGACGGCCCACGTCGAACCGTCGACCGCGGCGCGCGACGTCAGCATCGCAGCCTAGCGCTCGTTTCGAGCCCGATCCGCTCGCTCGCGTTGCGCGAGCAGGGTGGATAGCCGCATCATCGCGGCTGTGTCACTCCGCCTGTCCCCCATTGCATTGAGACTCTTCCCGGCGTTGCGCTGGCGCGACCGCGTCACGTCCGCGACGCTCCGTGCGGACCTCACGGCGGGACTCATCGGTGCTCTGATCGTCCTGCCTCAAGCCGTGGCATTCGCCACGCTGGCGGGCATGCCGCCCGCGTACGGACTCTACGGCGCGATGCTGCCCGCGGTGGTCGGCGCGCTCTGGGGCTCGTCGTGGCACCTCGTGTCCGGCCCGACCAATGCAACCTCATTGATGGTGTTCGCTTCGCTCGCCGCGCTCGCGACACCGTTCTCGCCGGAATACGTCAAGCTCGTGCTTACCCTCACCCTGATGATCGGGCTCATCAAGCTCGCGCTCGGCCTCGCGCGGCTGGGGGCGCTGGTGAATTTCGTCTCGATCACCGTCATCGTCGGCTTCACGGCGGGCGCCGGTTTGCTCATCATCGGCGCGCAGTTGCGGAACTTCTTCGGCCTCGACGTCGCGCAGGACCCGAGCTTTGCCGGCGCGCTCGCGATCTTCGGGCAGCACGTCGCGGAAATCGATCCGTGGTCGACGGTGGTCGGAATTGTCTCGCTTGCCGCGGCGCTCGCCGGAAAGCGTTGGCTGCCGCGCGCGCCGCATCTGCTTACGGGCCTTGTCGTCGGCAGCGCTTTCGCCTACGTCCTGGCACGCGAGGGTGTGGCCTCCGTCGCCACCGTGGGTGCGCTTCCCTCGGCAATCCCGAGCCTGTCGCTGCCCGATTTCTCGGCCGCCGCCTGGCGAACCCTGGCGCCGATTGCGCTTGCGCTGACCGTGATCGGGTTGACCGAAGCCGTATCGAGCGCCCGGGCCGTCGCGGCAAAATCCGGCCAGCGCCTCGACGGCAATCAGGAATTCGTCGGCCAGGGGCTCGCCAACATCGCCGGCGCGTTCAGCTCGAGCTATCCGACCTCGGGATCTTTCAACCGCAGCGGCGCCAACTTCGAAGCGGGCGCGCAAACGCCGCTCGCCGCCGTCTTTTCCGCCGCGTGGTTGTTCGCCGTGCTCATCTTCATCGCTCCTCTGGCCGCCTATCTGCCGCTGGCGACGATGGCCGCCCTGCTCTTCGTGGTCGCATGGGGGCTGATCGACTTCGGCCGCATCCGCGAGATCGCGAAGAGCGGCCACGGCGAGCTGTTCGTGCTTGCCGTCACGTTCTTCGCGACCTTGCTCCTGCAGCTCGAATTCGCGATCCTCGTCGGCGTGCTGTGCTCGCTGCTGATGTATCTCAACCGCACCACGCATCCCGCCATTCACTCGGTCGCTCCCGATCCGGCGTCGGCGCTGCGGCGTTTTGTCCCGGTCGCGGAGCGCGGCCTCGCCGAATGCCCGCAGCTCGCGCTCGAGCGTGTCGACGGGTCGCTGTTCTTCGGCGCGGCGGATCACGTCCACGAGGAGCTCGAAGCGATGCGCAAGGAGCGCCCCGAGCGGCTCAACGCGCTTCTCATCGGCAGCGGCGTCAACTTCATCGATGTAGCCGGAGGCGAGCTGCTTGCCGACGAAGCGAAGCGCCAGCGCGAGCACGGTGGCACGCTCTACCTGTGCAACCTCAAGCCGGCGGTGACGCAGTTGCTCGAGAGGGGCGGGTTCATCGATCGCGTCGGGCCCGACAAGGTCTTCCCGAACAAGGATGCAGCGATCCGATCGATCTACGCGCGCCTCGATCCCGAGATCTGCCGCACGTGCAAGGCGCGCATTTTCGTCGAGTGCCAGGAAACTCTGCCCGACGGAACCCGGCGCGACGCGCCATAAGCGGCAGAGCCGCTTCTTGACGAGGGCGCGCGACGGGCTTCGCCGCCGTTACCGCGCCCGCACGCAATCGAGGAAGTAGCGCAGCTTGCCGCCGTCGTTCTCCTCGACCAGGCCGTGGATGTCGGTGTCGAACCCCGGAAACTGCTGGTTGAAGCTGCGCGCGAACTGCAGAAATTGCACGATCGTGCGGTTGAAACGTTCGCCGGGAATGAGCAGCGGAATCCCCGGCGGGTAGGGCGTCAGCAGCACGCTGGTGACGCGCCCTTCGAGCTGATCGATCTCGACGCGGTCGATGTCGCGATGCGCCATGCATGCAAACGCGTCCGAGGGCTTCATCGCCGGCTGCATGTCCGAGAGGTACATCTCGGTCGTGACGCGCGCGACGTCGTTCGCCTTGTAGGTGTCGTGGATCTGCCGGCACAGGTCGCGCAGGCCCACGCCTTCGTAGGACGGCTGCTGCGCGCAGAACTCCGGCAGGATCTTCCACAGCGGCTGGTTCTTGTCGTAGTCGTCCTTGAACTGCTGCAGCGCGGTGACCAGCGTGTTCCACCGGCCCTTGGTGATGCCGATGGTGAACATGATGAAGAACGAGTAGAGCCCCGTCTTCTCGACGATGACGCCGTGCTCGGCAAGATACTTCGTGACGATCGAGGCCGGAATGCCGGTCTTCGCGAACTTGCCGGAGACATCTAGTCCCGGCGTGATCACGGTCGCCTTGATCGGATCGAGCATGTTGAACCCCGGCGCCAGGTTGCCGAAGCCGTGCCATTTCTCATTGGCGCGCAGCATCCAGTCGTCGCGCTTGCCGATCCCTTCGTCGGTGAGCTTGTCAGGGCCCCAGACCTTGAACCACCAGTCCTTGCCCCACTCGTCGTCGACCTTGCGCATCGCGCGGCGGAAGTCGAGCGCCTCGATGATCGACTCCTCGACCAGCGCCGTTCCGCCCGGCGGCTCCATCATCGCCGCCGCGACGTCGCACGATGCGATGATCGCGTACTGCGGCGAGGTCGACGTGTGCATCAGGTAGGCTTCGTTGAAGATGTGACGGTCGAGCTTGCGCCTCTCGCTCTCCTGCACCAGGATCTGCGAGGCCTGCGACAGACCGGCCAGCAACTTGTGCACCGAGTGCGTCGCGATGATCAAGGCGTCCTTGCTGCGCGGCCGGTCCTTCCCGATCGCATGCATGTCCTTGTAGAAATCGTGGAAGGCGGCGTGCGGCAGCCATGCCTCGTCGAAGTGCAGGGTTTCGATGGTTCCGTTCAGTGTGTTCTTCAGCATCTCGACGTTGTAGACCACGCCGTCATAGGTGCTCTGCGTGATGGTGAGAATCCGCGGCTTCTTGTCCTTCGCTTCTCGCGCGAACGGGTTCGCCTCGATGCGTCGGCGGATGCTCTCGGGCCTGAATTCCTCGAGCGGGATGGGACCGATGATGCCCAGGTGATTGCGCGTCGGCGTGAGAAACACCGGGACCGCGCCCGTCATGGTCAGCGCGTGCAGGATCGAGACGTGGCAGTTGCGGTCGACGACGACGATGTCGCCCGGCGCGACGTTCGCGTGCCAGACCATCTTGTTCGATGTCGACGTCCCGTTGGTGACGAAGAAGCAGTGGTCAGCGTTGAATATCCGCGCCGCATTGCGCTCCGCTTTCGCGACCGGCCCGGAGTGATCGAGCAGTTGCCCCAGCTCGTCCACCGCGTTGCACACGTCGGCGCGCAGCATGTTCTCGCCGAAGAACTGGTGGAACATCTGCCCCACCGGGCTTTTCAGGAATGCGACGCCGCCCGAGTGCCCCGGGCAATGCCAGGAATACGACCCGTCCTGCGCATAGTCGACGAGCGCGCGGAAGAACGGCGGGGCGAGCGAGTCGAGATAAGTCTTGGCTTCGCGGACGATGTGCCGGGCGACGAACTCGGGCGTGTCTTCGAAGGTGTGGATGAAGCCGTGCAGCTCGCGCAGGATGTCGTTCGGGATATGGCGCGAGGTGCGCGTCTCACCGTAGAGGTAGATCGGGATGTCGGCGTTCTTGAAGCGAATCTCCTCGACAAAAGCGCGCAGGCTCTTCAACGCCTTTTCGGTCTCCTCGGCGGTTCCCGAGCCGAACTCCTCGTCGTCGATCGACAGGATGAAGGCGGAGGCGCGCGACTGCTGCTGCGCGTATTGCGACAGGTCGTAGTAGCTCGTGACGCCGAGTATCTCGAGGCCCTCCTTCTCGATGGCGCCGGCGAGCGCGCGGATGCCGAGCCCCGAGGCGTTCTCGGAGCGGAAGTCTTCGTCGATGATCACGATGGGAAAGCGAAATTTCATAATGGAAATGGCGAAGGGGGCGAAAGCGCCCCCTTTTAGCGAAGGGAGCGCCCTCGCCCCCTTTCAAGCCGCGTATTGTGCCCCTCTTTGGCGGGCACGGGCGACAAACTTCGACCGGGGCGGCCCCAAAGGGGGCCGTGACGGTTGCGCGGATGCGACAGAATGCCTGCCCGAGACGCCGGGACGTCTAGCCGAGGTTTGCCACGACCGTCAGGCAGGCCCACGCGAGGAGGCCGACCCCCACCGGAGCCGCGAGCCGGCGGCCCACCGCAAGATTCTTCTCGGCCGCCATCAGCGCGGCGAGCACGAGCATCCAGCCGACGTTGCCCATCCCGACCACGAACATCACCAGCATCAGCGCCCAGCAGCAGGCAACGCAGAAGAGGCCGTGGTCGAAGCCGATGCGCAGCGCTTCGCGCGCCGGCGAGGCGCCGCGCCAGCGCGCGTTGACGAAGCCGAACGGCGTGCGGCATCGCTCGAGACAGCGATACTTGAGCGAGCTGAACTGGAACGCGCCCGCGCCGGCCAGCACCAGCGCGCCGACCACCCAACCGTGCGCGGTAAGCCAGGCGGACTCGGCCGCCGCCGCGTGCAGGCCCGCATCCGCCGCATGAGCGACCAAGCCGAATCCGCTCCACGCGGCTACGTATCCGGCTGCGACGAGCGCGAAGAGCGTTCCGCGATCGGCGCGGCCGCCTGTGATCCGCGCGAAGACGCCAAGCAGCGGCAGCGTCGTGGGCAGCATCATCGCGACGATCATCAGCAGCCAGGCGCCCGCGTATGAAAGGGCAGGAACGACGAACTGCCCCTGCGGAACGATGCGGCACAGCTCGCCGAGCCACGCCGGCTCGAGCCACTGCCCGTGGTCGAGATAGCGCGCGTACGGACTCGCGCTCCACAGCGCGATCGCCAACCACGCGGTCGCCGCCAGCGCCGCGATCAGCGCCAGCGGAAAGAAGCGGCGATCGGCGCCGGGCGCCGCGAGCGCTCGGTCAGGCGTCGAAGACAAACGTGCTCTGCAGCGCGTTGTGCCCGCTCATGTCGAGATTGATGCCGAGCTTCTCGTTCTTCGAGCGGTAGCGCGGGCTCTTGCCGACGAAGACCGGCGCACCGGGCACGGTCGAGAATACCGTGTCCGTGAGCGTCGTCGTCGCGCCGCTTGCGCTCTTGTAAGGCTCGAGCTCCGCATAGCCGGCGTTGCCGACCTTGAGCGTGCCCTTCCCGCCTTGCACGTCGAACTGGATAGGGACCTTTTCCACCGAGACGACTTCACCGATCAGCTTCGCCAGCTCCGCGACCGGGCCGCCCAGTTTCCCGGTATACACGCCCAGGATGGCCTCCTCCTGCTTGGGCGACACTTTGTCGTCGAGATAGATCGCCGCTCTCCAGTTGCCCTGCAGAATGTTGCCGGGAACGTGCGCGATGGCGCAGATCGTATGTCCGGAGACGTCGACGCCGTTGATCGTGCCCTTGTCGATGCGCCAACCGACAATCGTGTCGCAGGTGCCGAAGTCCGGGTCCTCGCCGATCCAGCAGGGGCACAGAACGCGGCAGTTGCAGACTTCGAGCAGCCGTCCTTCGAGATGGTATGCCACGGTGAGCCTCCTAGAGACATTGTTCGGGAATTGCCGATGCGAGCGTGCACACCGGCGCACCGGAAATCTTACCCCCGCGCCGAATCGGGTGCCACGTGAATATTCAACATTGGCCTCAGCGCCGGCCGCCAGCGAGCCGCACCGAGGCCGGATCGGCACGCAGGCGCGCCATGGCCCAGACGCCGAGCGCCGGTCCGATCGACAGCGGCACGAACGCGTAGCGCCAGCCCACGGCGTCGACCCAGTGCGGCAGCAGGTGAATCGTAACCAGAGTGAGCGTAAAGCCGAGCGCCGTCTGCGCCGTCAGCATGGTGCCGACGCGCGCAGGCTCGGACAGCTCGGCGATCGAGGCGGAGAACTGCGCCGAGTCGGCGACGATGCTGATGCCCCAGACGATGCACAGCGCCACGAGCGCCCATGGAGCGCCGCCGAAGAGCAGACCCACGCTGGCGGCGCAACTGCCGCTGATCGCCATCGCGATGATGGTAAGGGTCGTTCGGCCGAGCCGATCGGCGAGATAGCCGGCGCCGATGCAACCGATGGCGCCGGAGCCGACCGTGGCGAATGCCGCGAGCTTCGCCGCCGTGGGCGCGGTCGCCGGAGGAAGGCTCAGCGCGAAGCTCGCGCTCAGGAACACGCCGATCCACGCCCACATCGCGTAGAGCTCCCACATGTGTCCGAGGTAGCCGAAGTTCGCGAGCCGCAGCGGCAGGTCGCGCCATGCGGTCAGCACGTAATGCGGATCGAAGCGCGGCGCCGGCGCGCGGTTGGGGCCGAGCCCGCAGAAACCGATCAGGATAGCCGCCGCCAGAGCCGATACGCTAGCCGCGCCGAGCGTTATGCGCCAGTTGACGCCGCCGAACGCGTTGAAGAGATGCGGCGAGGCGGAACCGAGCGTTAGCGCGCCGACGAGAAGTCCGACCATCAGCCCCATGTCGCCCTTGGCCCAGGTCGAGGCGAGCTTCATCCCGACCGGATAGACGCCGGCCATGCAGATGCCGGTCACGACGCGCAGGAGCGGCGCGCCGACCGAGGCGGGAGCGACAACGAGGAGCAAGGCGTTCGCGCCGGCGCCGACTGCCGCCGAGGCGGCGAAGAAGCGGCGCGGATCGATGCGATCGGCGAGCCCGAGCAGGGCGCTCACCAGGCAGCCGATCACGAATCCCACCTGCACGGCGCCGGTGAACGCCGCCTGCATGAAATTCGAGAGCCCGAACTCGGCGACGAGCGACGGGATCACGGCGGAGGCGGAGAACCATAGCGCCATCGCGGCGACCTGGCTCACTGCGATGATCGCGACCGACGCCGGCTTGGAAGAGGCCCACACGGCGTCAGATCTTCGGCAGCGTGACGCCCTTCTGACCCTGGTATTTTCCGCCGCGATCCTTGTACGAGGTCTCGCACACCTCGTCGGCCTCGAAGAAGATCACCTGAGCCACGCCTTCGTTGGCGTAGATCTTGGCCGGCAATGGCGTCGTGTTCGAGAATTCGAGCGTGACGAAGCCCTCCCATTCCGGCTCGAGCGGCGTAACGTTCACGATGATGCCGCAGCGCGCATACGTCGATTTTCCCAGCGTGATCGTGAGCACGCTGCGCGGAATGCGGAAATACTCCACCGTGCGCGCGAGCGCAAACGAATTCGGCGGGATGATGCAGGAGTCGCCCTTGAAGTCGACGAAGGACTTGTCGTCGAAGTTCTTGGGATCGACGATGGTCGTGTTGAGATTCGTGAAAAGCTTGAATTCGTTCGAGCAGCGGATGTCGTAGCCGTAGCTCGAGGTTCCGTAAGAGACGATCTTGTGTCCGTTGGCCTCGCGGACCTGCCGCGGCTCGAAGGGCTCGATCATCCCGTGCTCGCCCGCCATGCGGCGGATCCAGCGGTCGGACTTGATCGTCATCAGGTGTTCTGGATCACGATGTTCGGAAACTTCGCCGAGAAATCTTCGGCCCTCTGCGCGACGAAGACCGCGGTCTTTCGCGCGATCTCCTTGTAGATCGCCGCGGTCTTGCCGTCGGGATCGGCCACCACTGTCGGCCGTCCCGTGTCGGCCTGCTCGCGGATCCTGATGTCGAGCGGCAGTCCGCCCAGGAACGGCACGTTGTAGTCCTTGCACATGCGCTCGGCGCCGCCTTGGCCGAAGATCGCTTCCGCGTGGCCGCAGTTCGGGCAGACGTGGATTGACATATTCTCGACCACGCCGACGATCGGCACGCCGACCTTCTCGAACATCTTGAGGCCCTTGCGCGCGTCGATCAGCGCGATGTCCTGCGGCGTGGTGACGATCACGGCTCCGGTCACCGGTACCTTCTGCGCGAGCGTCAACTGGATGTCGCCGGTGCCGGGCGGCATGTCGACGATCAGATAATCGATATCGCGCCAGTTGGTGTCCTTGAGGAGCTGCTCGAGCGCCTGCGTCACCATCGGCCCGCGCCACACCATCGGCGTATCGGTATCGATGAGAAAACCGATCGACATCGCCTGCACGCCCCAGGCTTCCATCGGCTCGAGCGTCTTGCCGTCCTTCGATTCCGGGCGGCCGGTGATTCCGAGCATCATCGGCTGCGACGGCCCGTAGATGTCGGCGTCGAGCACTCCAACCTGCGCGCCCTCCGCCGCGAGCGCCAGCGCGAGGTTGACCGCGGTCGTGGATTTGCCCACGCCGCCCTTGCCGCTCGCCACCGCGATGATGTTCTTCACTCCCGGGACGAGCTTGACGCCGCGCTGCACGGCATGCGACGCGATCTTGTGCCCTATCGTCACGTTGACCTTGCCCACGCCCGGCAGCGCCGCGAGCGCGCCCTGCACGAGCTTCTTCAACGCTTCGTGCTGACTCTTCGCCGGATAGGCGAGCTGGAGGTCGACGAGCACGTTCGCGCCTTCGATCTCCAGCTTGCGCACGGCCTTCGCCGAAGCGAAGTCGCGACCCGTGTTGGGATCGATCAGCGAGCGCAGGCTGCCTTGAACGTCGGCTTCGGCGATGGACATGGGCTGAACGGGGGGGACGATGCGCAGAAGTTTGAAAGTTTAGCGAAAAAGTGCGCCGCTCGATACTCAGGCCGAGACCGCTTTGTTAAAATCCATCATTCCCCTGTCGCAGCCAAGGTTTCTCGAAGCATGTCGAGCCGCACGCTGTTTGTCACGACGGCGTTGCCCTACGCCAACGGTCCGTTCCACATCGGCCATATCATGGAGTACATCCAGGCCGACATCTGGGTGCGCTTCCAGCGGATGCAGGGGCATGCGGTGCATTTCATGGGCGCCGACGACGCGCACGGCGCGCCGATCATGCTCCGGGCAGAAGCCGACGGGACGACGGCCGAAGAGCTGATCAGGCGCATCGGCGAATCGCACCAGCGCGATTACGCGCGCTTTCACCTTAGCTTCGACAACTGGTACACGACGCACAGCCGGGAGAACGCCGAGCTGTCGCAGGCGATCTATCGCGGCCTCAAGGGCGCCGGTTTGATCTACAAGAAGCCGATCGAGCAGTTCTTCGATCCGGTGAAGAGCATGTTTCTCCCCGATCGCTATATCAAGGGCGAATGCCCGAAGTGCGGAACGAAGGATCAATACGGCGACGCCTGCGAGAACTGCGGATCGACCTACGCGCCTACCGATCTCAAGAATCCTTATTCGGTCCTGACTGGAGCGAAACCCGAGCTGCGTCGCTCCGAGCACGTGTTCTTCAAGCTGTCGGATGCGAACGTCGTGGCGTTCCTGCACCACTGGACCTCGAAGCTGCTGCAGCCGGAGGTGAAGAACAAGATCGCCGAGTGGCTCGGCGATGAAAAGGGAACGCAGCTCGCCGACTGGGACATCTCGCGCGACGCGCCCTACTTCGGCATCGAGATTCCCGACGAGCCGGGCAAGTATTTCTACGTCTGGCTGGATGCGCCGATCGGCTACCTGGCCAGCCTCAAGAACTACTTCGACACCGGCAAGGCGAAGAAGAACGGCGAGGAGCGGTCGTTCGATGAATTCATCGCCCCTTCGTCGGAGGTCGAGCAATATCACTTCATCGGCAAGGATATCGTGTACCACCATACGCTGTTCTGGCCGGCGATGCTCCAGTTCTCGCAACGCAAGGTGCCGACCAACGTCTTCGTGCACGGCTTCATCAACGTATCGGGCGAGAAGATGTCGAAGTCGCGCGGCACCGGCATCAGCCCACAGCGCTACCTCGAAGTCGGCATGAACCCGGAGTGGCTGCGCTACTACATCGCAGCCAAGCTGAACGACAGGGTCGAGGACATCGATTTCAATCCCGATGATTTCGTGGCCCGGGTGAACAGCGATCTTATCGGGAAGTACGTGAACATCGCGAGTCGCGCGGCTCCCTTCCTGACCAGACACTTCGACGGGCGGCTTACTCCTTCCCCGGAATCCAGTCGCGTCGGGCCGGCAATCGTTGGAGCCGTCGAAATCGAAGAGGATGTCGCTGCAGCGTACGCCAACCGCGAGTATGGAAAGGCATTGCGGCTCGTGATGGGCTACGCTGACCGAATCAATGAATACTTCGATGCGGCCAAGCCCTGGGAGCTCGCCAAGGATTCGACCCAGAGAGCCGCTCTGCACGAGGTATGCAGCGACTGCATTTCCGCGTTCTTCAAGGCTACCGTGATGCTCAAGCCGGTGCTGCCGGAGCTGGCGCTGCGAGTAGAACAATGGCTAGGCACGCCGGATCTCTCATGGGATGACGTTGCTCGCAAGCCGCAACGTGTCGGACGACTGCCGGAACGCGTGAAAGTTTACGAGCACTTGATGAGCCGCGTCGATCCGAAGCAGATCGACGCGCTGTTCGAGGCTCCAGCGGCACCGTCACCGCTCAAGAGCGGGACGGGCGAAACGATGGCTGCTGCCGTAACGATTTCCATCGAAGACTTCTCCAGAGTTGACCTGCGCATCGCGCGCATCGTCAACGCCGAGCAGGTCGGCGGCGCGGACAAGCTCCTGAAGCTCACGCTCGACGTCGGCGAGACCGAGAACGGCGCGCCGCGCCATCGCGTGGTGTTCGCGGGCATCAAGTCCGCATATAAACCCGAGGATCTGATCGGCCGTCTCACGCCCATGGTGGCGAACCTCGCGCCGCGCAAAATGAAGTTCGGCGTGTCCGAGGGCATGGTGCTCGCCGCCTCGGGCGACGGGCCCGGCATCTTTCTTCTTGCACCGGATTCGGGTGCAACGCCCGGCATGCGCGTGAAGTGACGCGGATGTTCAAGAGCAAGACGCGAAGCGTCGCATCGATTGGAAGCAACCGCGTCATCCCGAGGAGCGCAGCGACGAGGGATCTGCTGCTCGAAAACTGCAGATTCCTCGCCTGGCTCGGAATGACATGATCAGCTCGCTCCACCTCGTCCTCGCCGCGATCCTCGCCTGGCTCGCGATCGGCGTGATCGGGCTCGCGCGGCCGCGCAACATTCGCTTCGTCGCTCGCGTTCTATTCAGCGCGAGCGCGGCCGTCGGACTCGGCCTCGCCGGCGTTGCGTTATCCTCGATCGGCAATGCGGTGCAGGGGCTGGTCCTGCCGCTGGGCCTGCCCGACCTGCCGTTCCATCTTCGACTCGACGCGCTGTCCTCGTTCTTCCTGCTGCTCCTCGGCGCGGCGTCGGCCGGGATCTCCGTTTTCTCGGCCGGCTACTTCCGGCCGAGCGAGGGCGCGGCGCCGGGACTGGTCAGTCTGCAATATCACACTTTCCTCGCCGCGATGGCGCTGGTGCTCGTCGCCGACGACGCGTACCTCTTCATGGTCGCGTGGGAGACGATGGCGCTCGCATCGTTTTTCCTGGTAATTACCGATCACCGGCTGCCGGAGATTCGCCGCGCCGGGTTCCTGTACCTGCTCATCGCGCACGTGGGCGCGATCATGATCCTGCTCTGCTTCGGCGTATTGCAGGGCGGCGACTACACGTTCGACTCGATGCGTCTGGCGAATCGTTCGGCGGCGTGGAGCTCGGTCGCGTTCCTGCTCGCGCTTGCCGGCTTCGGCGCCAAGGCGGGATTGCTGCCGCTCCACGTATGGCTCCCCGAGGCGCATCCGGCGGCGCCGTCGCCGGTGTCCGCGCTGATGAGCGGCGTGATGCTCAAGACCGCGATCTACGGTCTGCTGCGCGTGACCTTCGACCTGCTCGACGGCCAACTCTGGTGGTGGTGGGGCGTGCTGGCGCTCGTGCTCGGTCTCGCCACCGCCCTTTTCGGCGTGCTCTTCGCCACCGTGCAGACCGACATGAAGCGGCTGCTCGCGTATTCCTCGATCGAGAACATCGGCATCATCGTCGCCGGCATCGGGCTTGCGATCCTCTTCAGGAGCTACGACAAGCCGCTGCTCGCGGCGATCGCGCTCACGGCGACGCTCTATCACGCGCTCAATCACGCCTTCTTCAAGAGCCTGCTCTTCCTCGCCACCGGGTCGGTGCTGCACTCGACCAAGGAGCGCAGCCTCGGCAAGCTGGGCGGGCTGATCCATCGCATGCCCTGGGTAGCCTGGCTCGCGCTGGCCGGGACGCTCGCCTGCGCAGGGCTGCCGCCGCTCAACGGCTTCGTCTCCGAGTGGCTGTTGCTGCAGGCGTTCCTGTTCACGCCGACGCTGCCGCAGTCGTTCGTGAACATGCTGGTGCCTCTCGCCGCGGCGGCGCTGGTGCTGGCCGCCGCGCTTGCTGCATACGTGATGGTCAAGTTCTACGGCGTGGTCTTCCTCGGGCGCCCGCGCGAGCCTAACCTCGCCTACGCGCATGACGCCGGACGTTTCGAGCGCGTCGCGCTGTGCTGGTTCGCCGCGGGCTGTCTGATGCTCGGCTTGTTCCCGGTTCAGGTGATCGCGCTCATCGACTCCGTGAACGTCCTCCTGCTCGCCTCGCAGGTGAGCCGGCCGGGGGTGAGCTGGTGGCTGCTGGCGCCGATCGACGCAGACCGCGCGAGCTACAGCCCGGTCATCGTGCTCGTCGTCACGGTCGTCGTGCTGCTGCTGACGATCCAGATCGTGCATCGGCACTATCACGGCCGGCTGCGCAAGGGTCCGGTATGGGACTGCGGTTTTCCGGCGCAGACGCCGCGCATGCAGGACACTGCCGAGGGCTTCGGCCAGCCGATCCGCCAGATCTTCGAGCAGTTCTTCCGCATCGAGCGCGTGCTCCCCACGCCGTTCGACGCCGAGCCGCGCTATTTCGTGAAGGCCGAGGATCATTTCTGGTATTGGCTCTATGGGCCCATCGCTCGCGCAGCCGAGTGGGCTGCGCGCCAGATCGGACGCATCCAGCAGGGACGCATCTCGGTGTACCTCACGTACAGCTTTTTCACGCTTCTCGCGTTGCTCTACTTCGTACGCTGAGCGGCTGAACATGCCATGAGCGCCTCCGCGTTCCTCTCCCAGCTCCTGCAGCTTGCCATCGCCCTGCTGCTCGCGCCGCTGCTGCTGGGTTGGGTAAATCAGTGCCGGGCGTGGCTGCAGAACAAGAGCGCGCCCTCGCTGCTTCTGCCCTATCGGACGATCCGCAAGCTATTCCACAAGGACGCGGTGGTCGCGGAGAACGCCTCGCCGGTGTTCCGCATTACGCCCTACGTCGTGTTCTCCGCGATGGCGCTTGCCGCCGCGATCGTGCCTTCGATCGCGACCGATCTCCCGTTTGCGCACGCCGCGGATGCGATCGCGCTCGTGGGCCTCTTCGCGCTGGCGCGCGTGTTCATCGCGCTTGCCGCCATGGACCTCGGCACGGCGTTCGGCAGCATCGGCGCGCGGCGCGAGATGTTCGTCGGCTTTCTCGCCGAGCCGGCGCTGCTGATGGTGCTGTTCACGGCGTCGCTCATCTCGGGCGCGACGCTGCTGCCGACGATAGTCGAGACGCTCGCGCATCGCGACATCGCCATCTACCCGAGCCTCGCCTTCGCCGGCGTGGCGTTCACCATGGTGTCGCTCGCCGAGAACGCGCGGATTCCCGTCGATAACCCGGCCACGCACCTCGAGCTGACGATGATCCACGAGGCGATGATCCTCGAATACTCGGCGCGGCACCTGGCGCTGATCGAATGGGCCTCGGCGCTTAAGCTCTTCAACTATTCGTGCATCGGGATCGCGCTCTTCCTTCCGTTCGGCATTGCCCAGGGCAGCACGGACTGGACGGCGATCCTCGGCGCGGTGCCGGTGCTGATCGGCAAGCTCGCGATGGGCGGCTTTGCGCTGGCGCTGATCGAGACCGTGTCGGCCAAGATGCGCCTCTTCCGCGCGCCGGAATTTCTCGGCACCGCGTTTCTCCTCGCCGTGCTGGCGATGCTGGTCAACCTGCTGCTCGGCAGCTGACCGCGATGAGCGCCGTCCCGCTCTGGGTCCAGCTGAGCAACCTGTTCGCCGCAGTGTTGCTCCTGCTTGCCTTCGCCATGCTCGCGCAGCGGCGAGTGCTCAGCCTGATCGACCTCTTCGCGGCGCAGGGATTCGCGCTTGCCTGCTCGACCGCGATCGTGGCCTACGCGACGCGGCAGCCGCACCTGTTCTGGTCGGCCGGGCTGACGCTCGTGCTCAAGGTGATCCTGCTGCCGTGGCTGCTGCACCGGCTTATCCGGCAGCTCGACGTGCGCTGGGACGTCGAGGGATTGATCAACGTTCCAACGACCATGCTCATCGGCATCGTGCTCGTCGTGTTCGCCTTCAACCTCGCCTTTCCGATCGCGCAGCTCGCAAGCACGGTGACGCGCGCGACGCTCGGCATCGCGATGGCGAGCGTAATGCTCTCCTTCCTGATGATGATCACCCGCCGCAAGGCCGTGCCGCAGGTGATCGGCTTCCTGTCGATGGAGAACGGGCTTTTCTTCGCCGCAACCAGCGCGACCTACGGCATGCCGATGGTCGTCGAGCTGGGCATCGCGCTCGACGTGCTGGTCGCGATGCTGATCCTCGGCGTGTTCTTCTTCCAGATCCGCGAGCAGTTCGACAGCCTCGATCTGAAGCATCTCGAGAAACTCAAGGAGCACGAGTAGAGATGATCGAGATCGTCGCTGTGCTGGGGCTGCCGCTCGCGGGAGCGCTCACGCTGGCGCTCTTCGGCGACCGCCGCAACGCGCCGGTCATCAACGTCGGCGCGAGCTTTCTCACCTGGCTTGCCTCGATCGCCCTCACGGCCCGGGTGATCATCGACGGACCGATCCTGACCCTCGGGATGCTTTTCTTCGTCGATCCGTTCAACGTCTTCCTGGTCGCGCTGACCGCCTTCGTGGGGTTCACGACGGCGATCTTCTCGCGGCCCTATATGCGGATCGAGCGCGAGCACGGGCGCCTGACCGCCGCGCGGCTGCGCCTTTATCACAGCATGTACCAGCTGTTCAATTTCACGATGCTGCTCGCGCTTCTCACCAACAACATGGGGATCCTCTGGGTGGCGCTCGAGGCGGCGACGCTCACCACCGTGCTGCTCGTATCGCTCTATCGCACGCCGGCGAGTCTGGAGGCGGCGTGGAAATATTTCATCCTCTGCGGCGTGGGCATTGCGCAGGCGCTCTTCGGAACGATCCTGCTCTATTTCGCTGCGGAGAAAGTGCTCGGCGTGGAAGGCGGCGCGCTCCTGTGGACCGAGCTCAACGGCGTCAAGAGCCAGCTCGAGCCAACGGTTCTTTCGCTTGCGTTCGTTTTCCTGCTGGTTGGCTACGGCACCAAGGTCGGGCTCGTCCCGCTCCACAACTGGCTCCCCGATGCGCATGCCGAAGGACCGACGCCGGTCTCCGCGGTGCTCTCCGGGCTGCTCCTCAACGTGGCGCTCTACGCGGTCATCCGCTGCAAGGTTCTCGTCGAAGGAGCGTTGCAGAATCCCTTCGCAAAAGAGCTGCTGATGGGGTTCGGGCTCCTCTCGGTTGTCGTCGCCGCGTTTCTCCTCTCGCGGCAGCGGGACATCAAGCGGCTTTTCGCCTACTCTTCGATCGAGCACATGGGGATCATCACCTTCGCCTTCGGGATGGGCGGCCCGATCGCCAATTTCGCGGCGCTCCTGCACATGACGGTGCATTCGCTCACCAAGTCCGCCATCTTCTTCGCCGTCGGCCACGCCGCGCAGAAAGCCGGCACACAATTGATCGACGGCATCCGCGGACTCATCACGGTGAGCCCGCTCATCGGCTGGGGGCTTGCGCTCGGGTCGCTGGCCATTCTCGGCATGCCGCCGTTCGGCGTCTTCGCGAGCGAGTTCCTGATTCTCACTTCGGCGATGCGCGAGCAGCCGTGGGCGACGCCGCTGCTGCTGCTCGCTCTGGGCGTCGCCTTCGCCGCCGTGTTCTCCAAGGTCCAGCCGATGGTGTTCGGCGAGACCACGGTCGCGCGGCTGCCGCAGCGGCCGGCCATGACTCCAGTGTTCGTGCACATGGCAATCGTGCTCATGCTTGGGCTGTGGATCCCGCCGTTTCTCGCCGACTGGTACCGGCAGGCGGCGAAACTGATCGGCTGACAATGAACGTCGCGCCCCTCGGAGTTGCTGCTGCCGCGCTGCCCTGCCCGCTGCCTGCCCAGCGATGCCCGGTCAGCTCGGGCCAGCTCATCACGGCGTGCCGGCTCGCATGGGAACAGGGCGGGCAGCTCGTCGCGCTATGGGTGAGCGACGATCGCGACCGCGAGCGGGGCTTCTGCCTGCGCGTGCTCCTCAGGGATGCCGATGGACTGACGCTGCTCGAGCACACGCTTCCCGACGAAGGCGCCCGCTATGCCGATCTCGCGACGATCTTTCCCGCCGCCAACCGGATGCAGCGCGCGGCGTTCGATCTCTCCGGCGTGCAATGCGACGCCGACGATCAGCGTCCCTGGCTGTGGCAGGCCGCTTGGCCGATCGATCGCTTTCCGCTGCGGCGCGACTTCGAGGCTTCCCCGAAGTGGGAGCCGGGTCAGGAAGACTATCCGTTCGTGCGAGTCGCCGGCGACGGCGTGCACGAGATTCCGGTCGGCCCCGTACACGCCGGCATCATCGAGCCGGGGCACTTCCGCTTCCAGGTCGTCGGAGAAAAAGTGCTGCGGCTCGAGGAGCGGCTGGGCTACGTGCACAAGGGCATTGAGAAGCGCTTCGAAGCGATGCCGCTCCTCGACGGGGGACGCCTCGCGGGACGCGTGTCGGGCGACAGCACGGTGGCCTACGCCTGGGCCTATGCGCAGGCGCTCGAGGCGATGGCCGGGACGACCGTTCCGCCGCGCGCCGCGTGGCTGCGCGCGCTCTGCCTCGAGCGCGAGCGCGTGGCGAATCACCTCGGCGACCTCGGCTATCTCGGCAACGACGGCGGATTCGCATTCGGGCTTGCGCAGTTCTCGCGACTCAAGGAAGACGTACTGCGGCTGAATCGCGAGGCGTTCGGCCACCGGATGCTGATGGACGTCGTCGTGCCGGGCGGCGTGGCGCGCGACATCGCATCCGGCGAGGCCGCCGCGATGCGCGCGCAATGTGCGTCGCTCCGCCGGGAAATCCGCGTGCTGCGCGACATCTACGACGAGCACGCGGGGCTGCAGGACCGCTTCCGCACCTGCGGGCACGTCGCGCGCGAGCTGGCCATGCAGCTCGGCCTGACCGGTTTCGCGGTGCGCGCGTGCGGGATCGCGGAGGACTTGCGCGCGGATTTCCCGCTGCCGCCCCATGACGCGCTCGCCGTGCGCAAGGCGACGCGTACAGAAGGCGACGTCGCAGCGCGTGTTGCCGTGCGCTTCGACGAGGCGCTCGAATCGCTCCGCTTGATCGATGGCATGCTCGCTGCCCTGCCCGAGGGTGAAGTCTTGGCGCCGCTGCCTTCGATCCCCGCCTTCCGGCTCGGTCTCGGCATGGTTGAAAGCTGGCGTGGTCCGGTGACGATCGCCCTCGAGAGCGGCCCCGGCGACAGCATCCGCCGCTGTCATCCGAGCGACCCGTCGTGGCGGAACTGGCCGGTGCTCGAGCATGCGGTGATCGGCAACATCGTTCCGGATTTTCCGCTGATCAACAAATCGTTCAACCTGTCGTACTCGGGGCACGATCTCTGATGCTCTACGTCCTGCGCCAGATCGCGAAGACCGGCATCGTGAGTGAGCGCGCGCCGGCGCCGGCCGACGAGATGCGCGTCGTCGCGCGCCTGCAGGAGGAGATCCTGCGCATCGTCGGGCGGGCACTGGCCATCCGGCAGGTCGACGCGGGGTCGTGCAACGGCTGCGAGCTGGAAATTCACGCGCTCGGCAATCCGTACTACAACATCGAGGGGCTCGGCATCCGCTTTGTCGCGAGCCCCCGCCACGCCGACATGCTGCTGGTCACGGGCCCCGTCTCGAAGCACATGGCGATCGCGCTCAGGCGGACGTTCGAGGCGACCCCGGACCCGAAGCTCGTCGTCGCGGTCGGCGACTGCGGCTGCACCGGCGGCATCTTCGGCGAGAGCTATGCCAGCCTCGGCCGGGTTGCCAACGTGATCCCGGTCGACGTCGAGATTCCCGGCTGCCCGCCTGCCCCCACCGCGCTCCTGCAGGGCATCCTGGCGGCGCTCCGGGCCGGGCAGATCTGAGCGCCCACCGAACCCCTTGAAATCCCGACGGCCATCGCCATCTTCCTTGCGTCGGCGGCGAAGCGATGCCGCCCAAGCGCATTCAAGGAGAGAAATGTATGGCCAGTCTGTTGCGTTATGAGAGCCCGCTGGATCGGGTGTTCGAATCGTTCTTTGCGCCTGTCAACGGCGTTCGCGGCGGCACGATCGAGCTCGACGTCGTCGAGACTCCCGAAGCCTACGTAGTGAAGGCGGAAGTCCCGGGTGTTGCGAAGGACAAGATCGAAGTCAAGGTCGAAGACCGTGACGTGACCATCAGCGTCGAATACGCCGAGGAAATCGAAGCGAACGGCAAGGCGCTGTGGCGTGAACGCCGGCTCGGCAAGGCCTCACGTGCGATACGCCTGCCGGAATCGGTCGACGCGAACGCGGCGCAAGCGAAGCACGTCGACGGCGTGCTGCAGCTGACGCTCCCGAAGATTGCCAAGACCAACAGCAAGCAGATCACGATTCAGTAACGCTCCGGTAACACTCGTTCTTCCCGGATTCGTCCGGATCGAGCAGAAAAGCGCGGCTTCGGCCGCGCTTTTTTTGCGCGCCGCTCGTTGACCGGCGTCAAGGTCGCGTGATGGGGCTGCGTGGGATAATCCTCATGCGGTCGCCGCCACCCCTATCAGAGCGGTCCGCGCGGAGGGTTTTTCGAGGCCGCATCATGGACACCGCCAAGCAACTGGCCCGCAGCCAGGACATTTCCACCAAGGTTTCCCTCGTTTTCCAGAAGCGCGCAAAGCTTGCTCAGGAGCGCTTCGTCGAGCGCCTGCAAAAGGCGTATGGCGATAACGCGACGGCGGAGAGAGTCTCGACTCCCTGGGATGCCTGGGCCGGATGGTACGACTATGCCACCGACTTCGCTCAGCGATCGATCCTCTTCTGGGACACCCTGCGCCAGCGCGGCAACAACTATGTCGAGCACACGGCAGGGGGCATGCCGCCGGTGCTGCATTTCAACTACGAGATCGTGCTCGATGCGCGGAAGTTTGCCCGCGCCGTCAATTACGCTCTCGTGCGGATCATTCCGCCGCAAGGCGTAACCGTCGACCCGAAGCGCCGTCCCTATGTGGTCATCGACCCACGTGCCGGCCACGGCCCGGGCATCGGCGGCTTCAAGGACGATTCCCAGGTCGGCGTCGCACTGCGCGACGGACACCCGGTGTATTTCGTGATTTTCTTCCCGCAGCCCGAGCCCGGCCAGACGCTGCTCGACGTATGCGAAGCGGAGCGGCAGTTCGTCCACAAGGTGCGCGAGCTGCACCCGGACAGCGCAAAGCCGGCGATCGTCGGCAACTGCCAGGGCGGGTGGGCCGCGATGATGCTCGCCGCCGCCGATCCGGAAGACACTGGTCCGATCGTGATCAACGGCGCCCCGATGTCGTACTGGGGCGGTGCGTGGGCCGAGGGCGAAGGCGACAACCCGATGCGCTACGCGGGCGGGATGCTGGGTGGCACATGGCTCTCATCCTTCTCCGCCGATCTCGGCAACGGCATTTTCGACGGCGCGTATCTCGTCGAAAACTTCGAGAACCTCAACCCGGCCAATACCTTCTGGGACAAGTACTACCATGTCTTCGCCAACGTCGATACTGAGCCGCCGCGCTTCCTCGAGTTCGAGCGCTGGTGGGGCGGCTTCTATCTCATGAACCGCGAGGAGATCGAGTGGATCACGAAGAATCTCTTCGTCGGCAACAAGCTCTGGTCGGGCACGACGAAAGCGAGAGGCGGCAAGGTCTTCGATCTGAAAGAGATCAAGGCGCCGATCGTTCTTTTCGCTTCGATGGGCGACAACATCACGCCGCCGCAGCAGGCGTTCAACTGGGTGGCCGACGTGTACGGTTCGACGGACGAGATCAAGGCGCGCGGACAGGTTATCGTCGGCCTGCTGCACGAGAGCGTCGGCCATCTGGGCATCTTCGTCTCGGGCAAGGTGGCGAAGAAAGAGCACGCGCAGATCGTTTCGGTGCTGAAGTCGATCGAGGCGCTGCCGCCGGGGCTGTACGGGATGGCGATCCGCGAGACCAAAGGCCGCGATGGCAAGATCGACTACGAGGTCGAATTCCGCGAACGCCAGCTCGAGGAAGTCGTCGCGCAGCTGAACCGCTTCAAGCGCGCCGACGAGCGGCCCTTCAAGGCCGTGGCCGAAGTGTCGGAGTTCACTCAGCGCGCCTATGAGCTTTTCGGGCAGCCCACGGTCCAGGCGATGTCGAACGAGTTCACCGCCAAGCTTTCGCGGGAGCTTCATTCCCTGCGGGTGCAGCGCTGGGCGGTTTCCGACCTCAATCCATGGCTGGGATGGCTCGGTCCCGCGGCGCAGCTGGTCAAGGCTCAGCGCAAGGCGCTCGCCGCCGACGCGCCGCTGCGCAAGTGGGAAAAGATGAATTCGGAGTTCATCAGCGCTTCGCTCGACTATTACCGGGAAATCCGCGACGCGACGAGCGAGGCAGCGTTCTTCCAGACCTACGGCAACGTCTTCTCGCTCTACCTCGCGGACAAGTACGAGGCGGAGGAGCAGGCCGAGAGTGTCGCCGATCCGCGCGAGCTGCCCGTGGTGAAGGAGGCGCTCGCGTCGATCGAGGAAGGCGGCTACGCAGAAGCGATCACGCGCGTCGCGGCGCTGCTGGCGCGTCGTGGCGAGCCGCTGCCGCTGGCGCGGTTCGCGCTGAAGAAGGAGCTGGTCGAGGAGTACGGAGACCTCCTGCCGAAGCTGGCTCCCCACGAGTGGCGCCGAATCCGGGGTGAACAGGAGATCATCGTGCGCTACGAGCCCGAGCGGGCGCTGGCGACGCTGCCCCTGCTCCTCGCCGATCCAGCGGATCGGGAAAGGCTCATCACCCTTGCCAAGCGGCTCCTTGCCGACGAGCGCGTCCAGCGCACTAAGCCATTGCCGGAGCAAGTCGCCATGCTGAAGGCGATCGCGGAGGTCTTGCACGTCCAACGCGCTGAGCCACGCGTCGCACTGGTCAAGAAAGTCGCAGGAAGGGGCTGATCATGTCGACGACTCTAACCACGAAACCCCGCACGAGCAACGCGCCTGGAACCTCCAGCGACGCGGACCGGGCACGCCCGCACGTGAAATACCAGAAGCTGCTGGACTTCTGCAAGACGCTGCCGCCGACGCCGACCGCGGTCGCGCATCCTTGCGACCAGACTTCGCTCGAGGGAGCGGTCGACGCGGCAAAGCTCGGCCTGATCGCGCCCATCCTCGTCGGACCGCGCGCCCGCATCGAGGAGGTGGCGAGGCAGTACGGCATCGACATCTCGGGCCTGCCGATCGTCGACGCGCCGTTCAGTCACGCATCCGCCGAGAAGGCGGTCGCGCTCGTGCGCGAGGGGCAGGCCGAGGCGCTGATGAAAGGAAGCCTGCATACCGACGAATTGATGGCCGCGGTCGTCCAGCGCGACACCGGGCTGCGCACCGCGCGCCGCGTCAGTCACTGCTTCGTCATGGACGTGCCGACCTACCCGGAAACGCTGATCCTCACCGACGCCGCGGTGAACATCGCTCCTACGCTCGAGGACAAGGTCGACATCGTCCAGAATGCGATCGATCTCGCCCATGCGCTGCGGTTCAGCGAGGTGCGCGTGGCGATTCTGTCGGCCATGGAAACCGTCAATCCCAAGGTGCCCTCCACGGTCGAAGCGGCGGCGCTGTGCAAGATGGCCGATCGCGGGCAGATCACGGGGGCGATCCTCGACGGCCCGCTCGCGCTCGACAACGCGATCAGTCTCGAGTCGGTGAAGATCAAGAAGATCGACTCCCCCGTCGCGGGCCGCGCCAACGTGCTGGTCGTCCCCGACCTCGAGGCCGGCAACATGCTTGCCAAGAGCCTCTCGTTCCTCGCCACAGCGGCCGCAGCAGGCATCGTGCTCGGGGCGCGCGTGCCGATCATCCTGACCAGTCGCGCCGATCCGGTGATGAGTCGTCTGGCTTCGTGCGGTGTGGCTGCGCTGGTCGCCAACGCTCGGCGTGAAACGGCGAAAGCGGTGACGTGACGTGCCTGATGCGATCGCAGTACTCAACGCCGGCTCTTCGAGCATCAAGTTCTCGCTCTTCGCCGAATCCGGTCGCGCGCTCGATCTGATCGCGCGCGGACAGACCGAGGGGATCTATACTGCACCGCGCTTCGCCGCCAGGGACCGCGACGGCAAGACGCTTGGCGACAAATCCTGGGGCGAGGGCGTCAAGCTCGGCCACGACGGCGCGCTCGATCACCTGGTCGCGTTCCTGCGCTCGCAGCTCGGCCAGTCGCGGCTTGCCGGCGTCGGCCATCGCGTCGTCCATGGCGGGCTCGAATACAGTCGGCCGGTTCGCGTCGACGCGAAAGTGCTCTCGGCACTGGAGAAGTACGTTCCGCTCGCGCCTCTGCACCAGCCGCACAATCTCGCGCCGATCCGCACCCTGCTCGCGCGCGCGCCGGAGTTGCCACAGGTCGCGTGCTTCGACACCGCATTCCACCGCGTCCAACCCGAGGTAGCGCAGGCATTCGCACTCCCCCGCTCGATCACCGAGCGCGGTGTAAGGCGCTATGGATTCCATGGGCTTTCCTACGAGTATATCGCGCATGCCTTGCCTGAGCGCGACCCGAAAGCGGCCGCCGGCAAGGTCGTCGTGCTGCATCTGGGCAACGGCTCCAGCATGTGCGCGATGGCCAACGGCCGCAGCGTCGCGAGCACGATGGGTTTCACCGCGGTGGACGGCCTGCCGATGGGAACAAGGTGCGGCAGCCTGGACCCGGGCGTGATCCTGTACCTGCTCGACGAGCTGAAGATGGACGCGCGAGCCATCGAGAAGCTCATCTATCAGCAGTCGGGGCTCCTAGGCGTGTCGGGGATCTCCAGCGACATGCGCGCGCTGCTCGACAGCAACGAGGCGAACGCCAAAGCGGCGATCGACCTCTATGTCTACCGCATCGGCCGCGAAATGGGCTCGCTCGCGTCTGCGCTGGGCGGACTGGACGCCATCGTTTTCACGGCGGGGATCGGCGAAAACAGCGTCGTGTTGCGCGAGCGCGTGTGTCGCGACGCGCGGTGGCTGGGAGTGGAGCTCGACCCGGCCGCCAACAAGGCCGGCGGCCCGCGCATCAGCACCGCGGCAAGCCGCGTCTCGGCGTGGGCGATTCCGACCAACGAGGAGTTGATGATTGCCCGGCACGCGCGAGCGTTGATCGCGGCGTAGCGGTTGGCCGTCAGAATACGACTTTCAGGAGTTGGCCGAGCAACTGTTCCGGCGAGATCATCGTCAGAAGCAGCGGCGCGATCGGCAGCAGCGTCACCACGACGAGCTGCAACAGAGTGTCCCGCGTGATCGGCACGAGGCGCATGCCGCGCACGACCTCGAAGCTGTTCGACATGTCGGCAAGCGACTGGATATCCGCGCTGCCCACAAGGGTTTCGCCGTCGGGCGCAGCGCCGCCCAACCACTTCGCCTCGAACTCGTCGACATAGCGCTTCGCAAGGTGCCGGTACTCGCGCGCCCCGGCGCGTTTGGCGCGCGCCAAAGGCGGGATGAAAACGAGCAAGGGCGCGAGCACGACGCCAACCACAATGACGACAAACGTGAAGATCTCGAGCTTGAACGCTGTCAGCACCGCACCGTCGAAGAAAATCCGGTTCGCGATCATGCCGGCCAGCAGCGTCCCCTGCGCAAGGAGAAGCGGTGCGAAGGCGTACCCGATGCCCGACAGGAAGCCGATGCCACCGTTGCGGTCGGGGTGCATCGGCGAGTAGGCGATGTCCATGCGCGAAACCTGCCAGAGAAATCGTGCCCAGATGAAGAGCCGGAAGTACCAGCGCAGAAGCAGGAACTGAAACAGCGGCAGGCTCACAAGGAAGTACCACCAGCCGGCGAGGTGCAGCCGGAAATCGCCACGTTCCGGAGCGGCATACCAGGTCGGCTTGCCCAGCGCGAAGGAATACCGCCACACGACGAGTATGCCCACGCCGTAGACCAATGCGATCAGCAGCAGCTCCGCAAGCACCGAGTTGCGAAGCCGCATCGCGCCGGCGATCGCCTTGTCGAAACGCTCGCGCACAGCATCGCGCACGAGCCCCAGCGTCACGAATTGCTCGACGATCGCTCGCATGCGCTGGTGGACGACCAGCTCGGCGACGACGAGGAGGGGCAGCGCGACGAGAAAGCGCGCGTGCACGTCGATGTCATACAGGAATGGTACGGCGACGGTGTCTCCCCAGGCCTTTCCATCGACGACCGACAGAAGCAGAAGGGGAAGCCAGACGATGGTTGCAATGGCTACCAGCCGTCTGCGCACGAGCTGAAGCGCGTCGCCGACGAGATGCGTCCGGCGCAGCGCCTGGAACAAAGGCCCGCCGATGACGATGGAAAAGTCGCGCTCCAGCGGCGACGCAGGAATAGTTCCGGGCAAGGTTTTCGCGAGCATTCCGATTTGGCCGGCTTCCCTTGAGAGGGTCGCCTTCAGCCGGACCGAAAATCTTCGGCCCTGCGACGGCTCTTATCCTAGACCACGAGCGCTTTCCGTCATTGACGCCGGTCAAGCAACACGAGGAGGTTACGAATAGTTGAATAGCTGCTTCAAAACCATTGCGACCAACGCCTGATTTCTTGACTAATGTCATAGGCCACCTCATCGACGCGGCTCATCATTGAGGAGGGAATAAGCATGGGCGTGAACCGCGCAATGGCGTGCTCAGGATGAAGACCACGACACTCGAAGGGGCGGTCGCCCTCATTCCGAACGGTGCGAGCCTGATGATCGGCGGTTTCATGGCGGTTGGCACGCCAGAGCGGCTCGTGGACGAGTTGATCCGCCAAGGCAAGTGCGACCTGACGGTGATCGCCAACGACACGGCGATGCCCGGCCGTGGGATCGGCAAGCTCATCAGCGCCAAGCTCGTTCGCAAGGTGATCGCCAGCCACATCGGACTCAATCCGGAGACACAGAAGAAGATGCTCGCAGGCGAGATCGAGGTCGAGCTCGTGCCACAGGGCACGCTCATCGAGCGCATCCGCGCCGCGGGCTATGGCCTCGGCGGCATCCTCACGCCCACCGGCGTCGGCACCGCCGTCGAGGAAGGCAAGCGCAAGCTGGAGGTCAACGGCCGCGAGTATCTGCTCGAGACGCCGCTTGCCGCGGACTTCGCGCTGGTGGAAGCCTTTCTTGCGGACTATCTCGGCAACCTCACCTACGTGCTCACCGCACGCAATTTCAATCCGGTGATCGCCATGGCTGCGAAGACGGTCATCGTCGACCCGGAACATGTCGTGCCGGTGGGCGTGATCTCACCGGACCACGTGATGACGCCGGCGCCGCTCGTCGATTACCTCGTTGCCGCAGCCTGAGCATG
>DATJWL010000148.1:0-76513 GCA_035501215.1 Casimicrobiaceae bacterium | reverse complement strand
TGGGGGTTCCGTTGCGCCCTCGGAAACCGTGCGCGCGACCTTTTCCGCCGTCGCCTCGTCCACCGGCCTCCGACCGACTACTGCCGCCGGCGCGTGCTCGCAGCGTCCGATGCACGGCGCAGCGATGACGCGAACGCCGGGACCGAGTTTCTGCCGCAGTTGCGCGAGAAGCTCGTGACTTCCTGCGATGGCGCAGGAGAGCGTCTCGCAGACGCGCACGGTGAGCTTCGGCGGCGGCACCTCGCCTTCCTTCACCACGTCGAAATGATGATAGAAGGTGGCCACTTCGTACACTTCGGTCAGCGCGAGCCTGAGCTCCTGCGCGAGCGCCGCGATGTGCGCGGCGGAGATCGAGCCATACGCATCCTGGATGCGATGCAGGAACTCGATCAGGAGGTCGCGCCGACGCGGTGAGTCCTCCAGCAATGCACGCACCTCCGCGAGCGCGGTCGCGTCGACCTGCCGCCCCTTCGGGACGCTGCGCGCCGCGCGCTTGCGTTCGAGCCGCGAGAGGTCGACGACGGAGGTGGACGGCATCGGAACGGGTCCGCTTCAGTCGAGGAAGTCGCAGTATTTCTCGACGTGCGCGGCGAGGTTTAGCGAGTGGTCCCGCACCAGCCGCTCGGCGAGCTCCGTGTCCCGGCGCTCGAGCGCCTCGATGATCTGCATGTGGTCGATGATCGATCGCGCTGCGCGGTCTCGCTGCGAGATCGTCATGCGGCGGATCGCGCGCACGTGTATGAACAGATTCTCGATCGTCTTGCCCATCAGGTGCGAGCCGGAGAGGCGGATGATCGCCTGGTGGAATGCAATGTTGGCGTCCGAGTACTCGCCGATGTGCTCGGCAGGGGCGGAATTCATGAATTCGTCGAACATGTGCCGCAGCGAGCGAATGTCCTTGTCGGGGGCGTTGACCGTGGCAAGCCTCGCCGCCATGCTCTCGAGCGCCGCCCACATCTCGATCATCTCGACGATCTGCTTCTTGGTCTTGCGCACGATGAACACGCCCCGCCGCGGCACCGTACGCAGGAAGCCTTCCTGCTCGAGCAGCGACATGGCCTCCCGGATCGGAGTGCGGCTCACGCCGAGCGCCTGACTCAACTGGCGCTCGTCGAGCCTGATCTCGTGCTGGTGCGCGTAAATGTCGGCGTCCATGATCGCCTGTTTGAGCGCGGCGTAGGCCTGCTCGCGAAGGCTCAGGTTGGTCGCGAGAGGCTGCAGCGCGAGCCTCGGCGGTGCGGGCAGAGCATCCGCTTCCGGTGTTTTCTTCCCGGTACCCTTGCGGGCAGCATGTGGCGAGAGATTCATTGGAGTACGATCCGCGCCATAGAAGCACCGGTAGGGCAGTCCCTTACTCGCCCCGGAGTCACCACTCAGGTTTGCGGCCCGCGGGCGGCGGGAGAGTTGATTCGACCGCGCCGGTTCATGGTATACCACACACCAACCAATAAACAAGTTTGGTTGCCTGGGCCTCCTGTTTGGACAAGGTGCAGGGGCGGAGAGCATGATGGAGGGCGATTCAAACCCATTTCAGCATCTCAAAAGGAAGTCTATTGACTTACCCTGATATACCACATACGTTATACCCATAACCATAACCATAACCGGCTCGGTCCCGGGCCGGCAAGACCTTCGGACACGAGGAGGAATTTCGATGAACTCGACCGCCGCAGCCGAACCCAGCAAGTCCGTCTTTGCCACGCCGTGGACTCAACTCGTCATCGGGATCATCTGCATGGTGATGATCGCCAACTACCAATATGGCTGGACGCTCTTCGTCGGGCCGCTCGACAACAAGTACCACTGGGGCCGGGCATCTATCCAGGTGGCATTCACGATCTTCGTGCTTCTCGAGACCTGGCTGGTGCCGGTCGAAGGCTATCTCGTCGACCGCTTCGGCCCACGCTGGGTCGTAGTCGTCGGCGGCGTGTTGGTCGGGATCGCGTGGGTGATCGACTCGATCGCCGAGTCCCTCCCGGTGCTCTATTTTGCGGCGGCGCTGGCGGGGATTGGCGCGGGCGGCGTCTACGGCACCTGCATCGGTAACGCTGTGAAATGGTTTCCCGGACGCCGCGGTCTCGCTGCCGGGCTGACGGCCGCGGGATTCGGCATGGGCTCAGCACTGACCATCATTCCGATCGCCAGCATGATCAAGAACAGCGGCTACGAACAAACCTTCCTGACCTTCGGCTTGGCCCAAGGGATCGTGGTCGTGCTGCTCGGATTCTTCCTGTTCGTGCCGCCGGCCAGCGTCCTGGCGGCCGCGCCGGCGAAGATGGCTCCCGGGGCCAGCCGCGCCCAAGCCACATGGACCGAGATGATCAAGACTCCGATCTTCTGGGTCATGTATGTGATGTTCGTGCTTATGGCCGCGGGCGGACTGATGGCCACGGCGCAGCTCGCGCCGATCGCGAAGGATTTCAAGATCGACACGATTCCGGTGAGCCTCATCGGCATTACCCTGCCCGCGCTGACCTTCGCGCTCACCATCGATCGCGTGCTCAACGGGATCACCCGGCCGTTCTTCGGCTGGGTATCCGATCACATCGGCCGCGAAAACACCATGTTCATCGCCTTCGGCCTCGAAGGCCTCGGCATTTTCGCGCTCTACGAACTCGGCACGAACCCGGTGATGTTCGTGATTCTGAGCGGCCTGGTGTTCTTTGCCTGGGGCGAGATCTACAGCCTCTTCCCCGCGACGGTTACCGACACGTTCGGCGCCAAGTATGCAACGACTAATACGGGATTGATGTATACGGCCAAAGGGACGGCGTCGCTGCTCGTGCCGCTCGCCAATGTGCTGACCACGATGACAGGGAGCTGGCAGGCGGTCTTCCTGACGGCGGCGATCATGAACATCATCGCCGCGGTGCTCGCCCTTGCCGCGCTGAAGCCGATGCGCAACGCCTATACAAAGCGGGTGGCGACCGTCGAAGGTCAGCCGAAGCTCGCGACCTGACGCGAGAGGACGCTGGGAACGGCGCCCTTTTTTGATTGGAGTAGATCCATGCTAGAAACATCGACCAAACCGGCCGCCAAGCCCGCGGCCGCGACAGCCGCGGAAATCACCAGCGGCGGCGAGACCATCTCGCGATCAGGAGGAGAGACCGACGGCTTCACGCTGGTCATCGATGCCCTGAAGCTGAACGGCATCGATACCATCTTCGGCCTGCCCGGCATCCCGATCACCGACCTCACGCGCCGACTGCAGGCGGCCGGGATGCGCGTGATCTCCTTCCGCCACGAGCAGAGTGCCGGGTACGCCGCATCCATCGCCGGCTTCATGACGCAGAAGCCCGGTATCTGCATCACGGTGTCCGCCCCCGGCTTTCTCAACGGACTGACGGCGCTCGCCAACGCGACGACCAATTGCTTCCCGATGATCCTCGTAAGCGGCTCGAGCGAGCGCGAGATCGTCGACCTGCAGCAGGGCGACTACGAGGAGATGGACCAGCTCGCGATTGCCAGGCCGCATGCCAAGGCCGCGTTTCGGGTCCTGCACGCCGAAGACATCGGCGTGGGCGTGGCGCGCGCCATCCGTGCTGCCGTCTCCGGCCGTCCGGGCGGGGTCTATCTCGACCTGCCCGCGAAACTGTTCCCGCAGACGATCGACGCAGAAGCAGGGAGGAAGTCGCTCATCAAGGTGGTCGATCCGGCGCCGCGCCAGATTCCGGCGCAAGACGCGGTGCAGCGCGCGCTCGAACTGCTCAAGAGCGCAAAGCGCCCGCTCATCATTCTCGGCAAAGGCGCAGCGTACGCGCAGGCCGACGCGGACATCCGTGCGCTGGTTGAGAAGACCGGCATCCCCTACCTCCCCATGGCAATGGCCAAGGGGCTGCTCCCCGACACGCATGAACAATCCGCGGCCGCGGCGCGCTCGTACGTGCTGCCGGAAGCCGACGTCGTGATGCTGATCGGTGCGCGCCTGAACTGGCTGCTTTCGCACGGCAAGGGCAGGACGTGGGGCGGCGCTTCGCCCAGGCAATGGGGCGGCCAGAAGTTCATCCAGATCGATATCTCGCCCCAGGAAGCGGATAGCAACGTCCGCGTTGACGCCCCTGTGGTCGGCGACATCGGGTCGTGCGTCTCGGCCATGCTTGGCGCAATCGGATCGAACTGGCCCAAGCCGCCGGCGGAATGGGTCGACGCAATCACGGAACGCAAGAACAAGAACGTCGCGAAGATGGCGGAAACGCTCGCGAAGAACCCAACGCCGATGAGCTTCCATAGCGCATTGAACGTCGTGCGCGACATCGTCAAGGCAAACCCCGACGCGATGCTGGTGAACGAAGGTGCCAACGCGCTCGACTTCACCCGCAGCATCGTCGACATGTACAAACCGCGGAAGCGCCTGGACGTCGGCACGTGGGGCGTGATGGGCATCGGCATGGGATTCTCGGTGGCGGCGGCAGTGGTGAGCGGACAGCAGGTGATCGCGATCGAGGGGGACAGCGCCTTCGGTTTCTCCGGCATGGAAGTCGAGACGATCTGCCGCTACAACCTGCCCGTATGCGTGGTGATCCTGAACAACAACGGCGTCTATCGGGGCGACGAGGTCAACCCGACAGGCGGCGGCGATCCGTCGCCCCTGGTGTTCGTCAAGGGCGCGCGCTACGAAAAGCTGATGGAGGCTTTCGGTGGCGTGGGGGTGTTGGCGACGACCCCGGCCGAGCTGCGCACCGCGATGGAAGGAGCGATCCGCTCGCGCAAGCCGACCCTGATCAACGCGGTGATCGACGAAAAGGCGGGCACGGAAAGCGGCCGCATCACGAGCCTCAATCCGACTGCAAAGAAGAAATAGGCCGGAAGCGCGTTTCCACCATCGAAGAGAGAATGTAATGGGCAAGGCACTGGACGGCGTGCGCATCCTCGACTTCACCCACGTGCAATCGGGGCCGACCTGCACGCAGCTGCTGGCGTGGCTCGGCGCCGACGTGATCAAGGTCGAGCGCGCCGGCGAAGGGGACATCACGCGCGGCCAGCTGCGCGACATTCCCGGCGTCGACAGCCTTTACTTCACGATGCTCAACCACAACAAGCGCTCGATCACCGTCGATGCGAAGAATCCAAAGGGCAAGCAGATACTCGAGACGCTGGTCAAGCGTTGCGACGTGCTGGTCGAGAACTTCGCGCCCGGAGCGCTCGATCGCATGGGGCTCACCTGGGAGCACATCCAAGAGCTCAATCCGCGCATGATCGTCGCTTCGGTCAAGGGCTTTGGACCTGGACCGTACGAAGACTGCAAGGTTTACGAGAATGTCGCGCAGTGTGCGGGGGGCTCGGCGTCGACGACGGGATTCGACGACGGCCCGCCGATGGTCACCGGCGCACAGATCGGCGATTCGGGAACGGGATTGCACCTCGCACTCGGTATCGTGGCCGCGCTCTATCAACGCAACACCTCCGGCCGCGGACAGAGAGTTCTCGCGGCGATGCAGGACGGCGTGCTCAACCTGTGCCGAGTGAAGCTTCGCGATCAGCAGCGCCTCGACCGCACGCACGTGATGGAGGAATATCCCCAATATCCCAACGACAAGTTCGGTGACGCGGTGCCGCGCGCGGGCAATGCCTCGGGCGGCGGGCAGCCGGGGTGGATCCTCAAGTGCAAGGGGTGGGAGACCGATCCCAACGCGTACATCTACTTCATCACGCAGGCGCCGGTGTGGAAGGACATCTGCGAGGTGATCGGCCGGCCGGAGTGGCTCACCGATCCGCGCTATGCCACGCCCAAGGCGCGCCTGCCACACCTGATGGAGATCTTCGGCGAGATCGAGAAGTGGACCATGACCAAGGACAAGTTCGAGGCCATGGACATCCTCAACAAGCGTGACATTCCCTGCGGGCCGATCCTGTCGATGAAGGAGATTGCCGAGGAGCCGTCGCTGCGCAAGACAGGGACTGTCGTCGAGGTCGACCACCCGACGCGCGGCAAGTATCTGTCGGTCGGCAACCCGATCAAGATGTCCGACAGCCCCTCCGAGGTGAAGCGTTCGCCGCTCCTGGGCGAGCACACCGACGAAGTGCTCACCGAGCTCGGCTACAGCAAGGATCAAATCGCGGCGCTACGTGCCGACAAGGTGATCTGAAAGACAATCTGGAAGGTTCCCGCTCGCCCTGAGCCTGTCGAAGGGCGACGATTCGGAATGGACGTGAAGAATGAGCGTCCGTTCATGGTTTCCTTCGACAGGCTCAGGACCGACTGGCTCACCACGAACGGACAAGAGGGATGACGATGGCTAAGAACAAGACGGAAGTGAAGCGGATCCTGAACCAGGCGAAAGCCGAGGGACGCACCTCGCTGACCGCGCCGGAAGGCAAGCTCGTCTGCGGCGCCTACGGCATCCCGGTGCCGAAGGAAGGCGTAGCGACGACGGCAGCTGCGGCCGCGAAGCTCGCTTCTCGCATGCGCTTTCCAGTGGTCCTCAAGATCGTCTCGCCAGAAATCATGCACAAGACCGAAGCCGGTGGCGTACTGGTCGGGCTGAAGACCGTGGCCGAGGTCCGAAAGGGCTTCGATACGATCATGGCGAATGCGAAGAAATACAACCGCAAGGCCAATCTGCTCGGCGTGCAGGTGCAACAGATGCTCGCCGGCGGACAGGAAGTGATCGTAGGCGCGGTGACCGATCCCTCGTTCGGCAAGCTCGTGGCCTTCGGTCTGGGCGGCGTGCTGGTCGAGGTCTTGAAGGACGTGACCTTCCGCCTCGCGCCCGCCTCGAAGGCGGACGCGCTGTCGATGCTCGACGGCATCGCGGCTGCGCCGATCCTCAAGGGCGTGCGGGGCGCCGCGGCGGTCAATCGCGACGCGCTCGCCGCGATCATCCAGAGCGTGTCGCAGCTCGTCTCGGATTTTCCCGAGATCGCGGAGATGGATCTGAACCCTGTGTTCGCGACCCCGAAGGGTGCGACCGCAGCCGACGTTCGCATCGTCTGCGACTGGAATCCGCAGCCGGCACGCCATCGGCCCAGCCAGGAGGAAATCCTCAGCCAGATGAACCGGATCATGAAGCCCGACGCGGTCGCGGTCATCGGCGCCTCTTCCGAGGACGGCAAGATCGGCAACTCGGTGATGAAGAATCTCATCAATGGCGGCTATGAGGGCGAGATCTATCCGATTCATCCTTCTGCCGGCGAGATCATGGGCCGAAAGGCGTACAAGAGCGTGAAAGACGTGCCCGGCATTGTCGATGTCGCCGTGTTCGCGATCCCCGCCAAATTCGTCGCGCAGGCGCTCGTCGAATGCGGCGAGAAGAAGATCCCCGGCGCCGTGCTGATTCCCTCGGGCTTCGCCGAGACCGGCAATGTCGAAGGACAGAAGGAGATCCAGGCAATCGGCCGCAAGTACAACGTGCGGCTGATGGGTCCCAACATCTACGGCTTCTACTACACGCCGAAGAACCTTTGTGCGACCTTCTGCACCGCCTACGACTTCAAGGGCGGGGCAGCGCTCTCCTCGCAGTCCGGCGGCATCGGCATGGCGATCATCGGGTTTTCTCGTTCGGCCAAGATGGGCGTTTCCGCGATCGTGGGACTGGGCAACAAGTCGGACCTGGACGAGGACGATCTGCTCACCTTCTTCGAGCAGGACGACAATACCAAGATCGTCGCCCAGCACTTCGAGGACCTGAAGGACGGCCGCGCGTTCGCCGAAGTCGCCAAGCGCGTGTCGAAGAAGAAGCCTGTGGTCGTGCTCAAGGCGGGACGCACCGCGGCAGGAGCGAAAGCGGCAAGCTCGCACACCGCCGCGCTCGCCGGCAACGACAAGATCTACGACGACGTGCTCAGGCAGGCTGGCGTCATCCGCGCGCTGGGCCTGCGCGATCTGCTCGAGTACGCGCGCGCGATTCCGGTGCTGCCCACGCCCAAGGGCGAGAACGTGGTCATCATCACCGGCGCCGGCGGATCGGGTGTGCTGCTCTCAGACGCCTGCGTGGACAACGGCCTGAAGCTCATGCCGATGCCGCCCGACCTCGACGCCGCGTTCCGCAAGTTCATTCCCCCCTTCGGCGCGGCGGGCAACCCCGTCGACATCACCGGCGGGCAGCCGCCGAAGACCTACCAGGACACGGTGCGGCTCGGTCTCGAGGAGCCGCGCATCCACGCCTTGATCCTGGGGTATTGGCACACGATCATCACGCCGCCGATGGTGTTCGCGAAAACGATGGTCGAAGTGATCGAGGAGATGCGCGCCAAAGGGATCCACAAGCCCATCGTCGCCTCGCTCGCCGGCGACGTCGAAGTCGAGGAAGCCTCCGAATATCTCTTCGACCACGGCATTCCGGCGTACCCGTACACCACGGAGGTGCCGGTCATGGTGCTGGGTGCAAAATATCGCTGGGCGCGCGCGGCTGGCCTGATCAAATAGGCACCGGAGGCTGCTGCTAGAATCGCGTGCGGAGCCCCGCACGCATGAATGCAAATCTCTACGCGCTGCTGCGCGACCACTTTCCCGAGGAGGCCGAGCAGCCCTGCGTGGCGATTCCGGGCGGGCGCGTCATCCACTACGGCGAGCTGGACCAGTGGTCGGCGCGCATCGCCAACGTGCTCGTCGACGCGGGCTGTGCGCCCGGCGACCGGGTCGCCGTCCAGGTCGAGAAATGCTGGCAGGCGCTCGCGCTCTACCTCGCGTGCCTGCGCGCGGGTCTCGTCTATCTGCCGCTCAACACCGGCTACAAGAAGGCGGAGCTCGAATACTTCTTCAGCGACGCCGAGCCGCGGCTCATCGTCTCTCGCCCGGAGAGCGCGGGATTTTCTGCAGCACTGCGGCCCGCAGCCGCCGTCCTCACGTTGAGCGAAGATGGCGGCACGCTCCTCGAGCGTGCGCGCGATGCCGGGAGCGCTTTCGCGACCGTCGTATCGGCGCCGAACGATTTGGCCGCGATTGTCTATACGTCGGGGACGACCGGCCGCGCCAAGGGCGCGATGCTCACGCACCGCAACCTCGCGAGCAACGCACTCGCGCTGGTCGAGCACTGGGGCTTCACCCGCGGCGACGTGCTGCTGCACGTGCTGCCGATCTACCACGTGCACGGGCTTTTTGTCGCCTGTCACTGCACTTTGCTCGCGGGCAGCCGCATGCTGTGGCTGTCGCGGTTCGATGCGAAGGAAGTGATCGAACAATTGCCGCACGCGACGGTGATGATGGGCGTGCCGACCTTCTATACCCGCCTGCTCGCGGAAGAAGGCTTCGGACCGCACATGTGCGAGATGATGCGGCTTTTCATCTCGGGATCGGCGCCGCTTCTCGCGCCCACGTTCGAGGCGTTCCGCGAACGCACGGGACACGCGATCCTCGAACGTTACGGCATGAGCGAGACCGGCATGATCACCTCGAACCCGCTCGACGGTGAACGCCGCGCGGGCTCGATCGGGCTGCCGCTACCTGGAGTCAGCGTGCGCGTGACGGGCGAAGGCGGTGCGCCATGCGCGCCGGGCGAAGTCGGTGGCATCGAGGTGAAGGGGCCTAACGTCTTTCCCGGCTACTGGCGCATGCCCGAGAAGACTGCGGAGAACTTCACTGCTGACGGTTACTTCAGGACGGGCGACATGGGCGAGCTTGCGCCCGACGGTTACCTGAAGATCGTCGGCCGCACGAAGGATCTCATCATCAGTGGCGGCCTCAACGTTTATCCGAAGGAGATCGAGGACCGGATCGACGCGCTGCCCGGCGTCCTCGAGACCGCGGTGATCGGCGTGCCCGACGCGGACCTCGGCGAAGCGGTGACCGCCGTCGTCGTCGCGGCCCCCGGCAACACGCTGACCGAGGCATCGATCATCGCGGCGCTCAAAGCCGAGATCGCCGGCTTCAAGGTGCCGAAGCGCGTGCACTTCGCGGCCGATCTTCCTCGCAATGCGATGGGCAAGGTGCAGAAGAACGTGCTGCGTTCACGTTACGCGTAAAGCCGAACTCATTCGGCCGCGCGATCCGACTTCGGGTGCGGAATCTTAGACGGCCGTATGCATCAGCTTCCCGATAATGAACGCCCACTCGCGCGGGTCAACCGGCGTGATCGACAGGCGATTCGCGCGTTGCAGCGCGCGCATGCCGGCGAGTGCGGGCTGGGTGCGCAGCTCGGCCAAAGGTACGAGCCGGGTCTTCTTCACGAGCGTCACGTCGACGTTGAGCCAGCGCGGCGCATCGCGCTTCGACTTTGGATCGTAGTACGGGCTCTTCCGGTCGAATTGCGATGCGTCCGGATACGCCGGCTTGCTCACGCGCACGATGCCAGCGATGCCCGGCTCGGGGCAGCTCGAGTGATAGAAGAAAGCGAGATCGCCGACCGTCATCTGGTCGCGCATGAAGTTGCGTGCCTGGTAGTTGCGCACGCCGAACCAGGGCGTCGATCGCTTCGGTGCCGACGCGAGATCGTCGATCGAAAACTCGTCGGGCTCGGACTTCATCAGCCAGTAGCGCATCTTCTCAGGCTCCCCAAACAATTGCGGCGGCGCCGAAGCGCCGCCGCAGGAATGGGTCCCCCGCCTGTGCCGTGCCGACCGTCATCTTGAACCTGGGTTCAAGAGGGTCGCCTGCCAGGACCATCAGGCGCTTCCGCGTAGGGAGCGCACACCGGTCCGTTTGAGCGTGGCAACCACGCTAGTAGCATTGGTTCGAAGACTATATGGCCGGCTCGAACACCGCAGGGGATGGTTAGAACAGTTTCTCCTGATCGGCCATCGCGCGATCGATGGCCGTCTGCATCGCGGAAATTCTACGCTGCAGCGACGCGCTGTCAAAGCCAGGCGAGGCCGGGCCGGCTCCGTCGGCCGCCGGCGCCCCCGCTTTCGCGCGCAGCAGGTCGTGCGCGATGTTGAGCGCGGCCATCACCGCGATGCGCTCGGTGCCGGCGACCTTGCCCGAGTCGCGGATCTCGCGCATGCGACGGTCGAGAAATTGCACCGCCTGCTGCAGCTCCTCGCGCTCACTTTCCTTGCACGCGATGCGGTACTCGCGGCCGAGAATCGCGACGTCGAGCATGATCGAGCGGTCGTCCATGGCTTCAGTTGGTCGACTCGGGGAGTTGCTGCAGCAGCGAATCGAGCCGCGCGGTCGCGGCAGCCATGCGGGCGGCGAGTGCGCGCTGCTGCTCCTGCGCGCGCCCCAGCTCTCGCTTGAGCGATTCGTTCTCCGCGCGCAACCGGTGGTAGTCGGCGAGCAGCGCGGCTAGCTTCTGCTCCAATCCGCCGAGTACGGAATCCATGTCCGACTATAGGCGGAAGCTTTGCGCGGCGTCAACCCGTTGGACCCGAACAGCAGATCCCTCGCAATGCTCGGGATGACATGCTTTCTGCTCGGCATGACATGCTTTCATTACGTCACTAACGGTTCGTAGCGGACCTGAACGATGTCGAGCTGCTCGACGCCGCCAGGCGTGGCGAGCGTGACCGTGTCGCCCTCGCGCGCCTTGATGAGCGCGCGCGCCATCGGCGACACCCAGCTGATGTAGCCGCGGCCGGTGTCGATCTCGTCGATGCCGACGATGCTCACCGTGCGCTCCTCGCCCCGAGCGTTCGCCACCGTAACGGTCGCGCCGAAGAAGACCTGATCGGCGTTCTCCTCGTCACGCCGGGCGAGCGGGTCGACCACTTCGGCGCGGTCGAGGCGGCGAATCAGAAAGCGGATGCGGCGATCGATCTCGCGCAAGCGCTTCTTGCCGTAGATGTAGTCGCCGTTCTCGGAGCGGTCGCCGTTGCTTGCGGCCCACGCGACCGTCGCCACGACTTCCGGACGATCCTTGTCCACGAGCTGCTCCAGCTCCGCCTTCAGGCGAGCGAAGCCGCCCGGCGTCATGTAATTCCTCGAGCCGGCCGGCAGGGGCGAGGGCGCTTCGAGCTCGTCGTCGAGCTCTGTGTCCTCTTCGCGGGTGAATGCCTTGTTCATCTCACTTGGACATTATAATCGTGAGCAGTTCCTCACCTCCGCAATGTTCCGCAACGCCCCCTCTCTCGTGCTGACAAGTCTCGCTGCGCTCGCCTTGGCGGCGTTTGCGCTCGCGCTCGCGACCGGCAGCGTGACGCTCGGTCCCGGAACGGTCGCGCGCGCGTTCTTCGGCTTCGGCGACGAGACGCAGCGCCTGATCGTGCGCGAGCTCCGGCTGCCGCGGGCCCTCGCCGCGTTCGCGACCGGTGGCGAGCTGGCGCTCGCCGGAGCGCTGTTGCAGGTGCTGCTCAAGAACCCGCTCGCCGATCCGTATGTCGTCGGCGTGTCGGGGGGCGCCGCGGTCGGAGCCCTCGCCGTTATGCTCCTCGGTGCCGCCGCGTGGCTCGTGCCCGGCGGCGCATTCGCCGGCGCGGTCGTCTCGACTGCGATCGTGTTCGGGCTGGCACGCGGACGCGGCGCGTGGTCGCCGACGCGGCTGCTGCTGACCGGTGTGGTCGTCGCCGCGGGCTGGGGCGCAATCGTTGCGCTGATTCTCTCGCTCGCGCCAGAGACGCAGCTTCGTGGCATGCTCTTCTGGCTGATCGGCGATCTCTCTTCTCCGCCGGTGACCTGGACGCCACTCGCGGTGCTGCTCTTCGCGCTCGCGGTTGCGCTCGCGTTTGCGCGCGACTTCAACGCCCTCTCTCGCGGAGAGACGATCGCGGCCTCGGTCGGCGTGGACGTCGCGCGGCTGCCGTGGCTGCTCTTCGGCTTGTCGGCGCTCCTCACCGCAGTGGCGGTCACGGTGGCCGGCGCGATCGGCTTCGTGGGACTCATCGTGCCGCAGGCGATCCGGCTCGTGCTGGGAAACGATCAGCGCGTCGTGCTGCCCGCCTCCGTGCTCGGAGGCGGCGTCCTGTTGCTCATCGCCGATACGCTCGCGCGCGTCATCGTGGCGCCGGCGCAACTTCCGGTCGGCGTCATCACTGCGATCATCGGCGTGCCGCTCTTTCTCGTACTCCTCTCGCGCGACCGGCCGCGATGACGGGCGCGCCCATTCTCGCCACGCGCGGGCTTACGGTGGAGATCGCGGGCGTGCGCGTGTGCTGTGATCTCGATTTCGCGGTCGAACCCGGGCAGTGCTGGGCGATCCTCGGGCGCAACGGCGCGGGCAAGACCACGCTTCTTTCAACGCTCGCCGGATTGCGCCCGGTGAGCGCGGGAACGATCGAGATCGACGGGCGCCCGCTCTCGGGCTTCGCTCCGCGCGAACTGGCGCGCGTCCGCGCTCTGCTGCCGCAGGACGACAGCGACGCTTTTCCCGCCACCGCGCTCGAGACAGCGCTTGTCGGCCGCCATCCGCATCTCGGGCGCTGGCAATGGGAAGGCGCCGAGGATCTGCGGATCGCGCGCGCGGCGCTCGCCGCCGTCGACATGGACGGCGCGGAAGCGCGCGACGTGCGCACGCTCTCCGGAGGCGAACGGCGGCGCGTGACGCTGGCCGCGACGCTCGCGCAGGAGCCGCGCCTTTTTCTCCTCGACGAGCCGTCGAGCCATCTCGATCTCGCGCACCAGGTCGCGTTGCTCGATCGATTGGTCGCGCTGGCGCGAAGCGGCGAGCGCGCCTTGGTCATGGCGCTGCACGACGTCAATCTCGCCTCCCGCTGCTGCGACCACGTGCTGCTGCTCGACCGCGGCGCCGCGGCGGCCGGGCCGTGCGCGAGCCTTTTGACGAGCGAACGCCTTTCGGCTCTCTACGGCGTGGCGCTCAGGAGCTTCTCCGACGGGGGGCGCAGCGTGTTCGTGACCTGATCATTCGGCGACCCAAGCAGCGACGTCGCGCTTCAGTTTCCGCATGTCGGCTTCGCGCGTGTACATCATGTGCCCCGCGTCGTAGTAGTGGTGGTGCACGCGCGCCATGACTTCCGACGGAACGTCGAGCTGCGCGAGCGACCAGTCGGTCGCGCTGTACGGCGTTCCGAGGTCGTAGTGACCGCTCGCCACCAGCACCTTGAGGTGCGGATTGCGCCGCAGCGCGCGCGAAAGATCGTCACTGGTCGAAGCGAAGCCGTTTCCCTTCTGCTCGCCGCGGTTCCAGTTCCACGCCTTGTGCGCTTCCATGTTGAGGACTTCGTAGCGCTCGCGGATGTCCACCCCGAGCTGCTCGCTCATGTAGGCATACGCGGCCATCGTGTAGGGCGCTGCGATCGCCTCGATGCCAGGATCGAACTCCCACTCGCGCGTGCGGCTCGCCGCCATCGGTCCGGTCACCCGCGCCTCGAGACGGCCGACGATCAGTCCGCGGTCGCGCAGCAGGTCGAAGAAGAAGGTGTGGTCGCTGATGCGGAGGTTCTTCTCCTCCACGAGCGCGGCGGGAAGCCCGGTCAGCTCGGCCACGCGCTTCACGATCTTGCGCCGTGTGGCGTTCGACAGGCGCGCACCGGCGTGCAATGCGGCGACGTAGTCCTCGGCGACGAAGCTCTCCGCGGCGGCGCGCGCCGCGGCCGGCGATTCCGCGATCGCCCCGGACAGCTTGCCGTGGTACTGCGCGACGCAGGCGAATCCGGGCAGAAACAGGGCATACGGCAGATCGTTGCGCGGGGTGAAGACGATGCTCTGCAAGTCCATCGCGCACGAGACGAGAACGAGGCCCGACAGCGCTACGCCGAGTTGCTGCAGCTTGTCGGCGAGCGCCGCGCCGCGCGTCGTGCCGTAGCTTTCTCCGGCCAGGTACAAAGGCGAGCTCCACCTCCTGTGCCGACCGAGCCAGGCACGGATGCACTCGGCGAGAGCGTCGACGTCGCCGTCCACGCTCAGCACCTTCTTGCGCGCCTCCTCGCTCACCGACATCGAGTACCCGGTGTGAGGCGGATCGACGAACACGAGGTCGAAGTGCTCGAACCACGAGTCTTCGTTGTCGGTCACGGTGTACGGCGGCGTGGGCATCGTGCCGTTTTCGCGAATGGCGACGCGCTTGGGGCCCAATGCGCCCAGATGCAGCCAGATCGACGCCGACCCGGGGCCGCCGTTGAACACGAAGCAGACCGGGCGCTTCGCCGGCGCAACATCGTCGAGAAAGTACGAGGTCGTGAAGACCGCCGCCTCCGGCTCGCCGCGCTTCTCGTCGAGACCGCCGGCAGTAACGGGAACGAACGCCGCCTCGGCGCGATACTTCAGCGTGCGTCCGTTCAACTTTATGCTGCCAGTGCTCTTGTAGGGATCCTGCGCGAGCAGCTTGTCGACCTTGTCGCGCAATTTGTTCTTCGCATCTTCGGTCGAAGGAGCGGGTGTGGTGGCGGGTGCGGTTGGTTCACTCATGGGAAGCCCGAGAAAGAGTCGGGGAAAAGTTGCGATTCTAACTCGCGTGCTCAGCGGCGCGCGAGATTGGCCCGGGCCCGGTCGAGCGCTGCGCATAGCTGCACCACACCGTCGGCGAAGCGAGGACCGGCGCGATGCAGCAGGTCGGCGTCGACGACGAAGAGGTTTCCATGCGCAACCGCGGGCAGCTCGCGCCAGCGGTTCCATTCGTCGAGCCACGACGGGCGCACCGCGCCGTCGGTGCCGGCGATGATTGCGTCGGGCGCAGCCGCCAGGACCGCTTCGATGCTCACTTGCGGCGCAGGCAGCGCGAGCCACGCGAAGACATTTCTCCCTCCGCAAAGATCGAGCGCAGCGCTGATGAGATGCTTCCCGCCGATGGTGTACAGAGGTTGATTCCAGATTTCGTAGAACACCGGCAGCTTGTCGCCCTCGCGAACGCGAACGTGGACCGCGGCCAGCCGCTCTCGAAACGCGGTCGCGGAGCGCGAGGCCGCTCCGGCGGTTCCAGCCAAGGCACCCAGCCGCTCGATGTCCTCGGCGATCGCCTCAGGCGTGCGCGGATCGCTGATGTAGATGGGTACGCCGAGCGTACGCAATCGCTCGATCTGTGCCGGCGCGAGATAGGGCCAGGCCACCGCGAGGTCAGGCGCGAGCGCGACGATGCGCTCGAGATCGAGCGCGCGCGCGTCGCCCACGCGCGGCAGATGCACCGCTTCCGGCGGCCAGTCCGCGGGCGAGAGAACCCCGACGACGCGATCGCCCGCACCCGCTGCGAAGAGAAGCTCGGTCGCGTGTGGAGCGAGGCTGACGATGCGGCGCGCCGGCGCCGCCAGCGCAACCCTCGCCCCGGTGGCGTCGATCGCCTCGACGGTGGCGGCGAAGCCTGCGCTCGAAGAAGCAAGCCAGGAGACACACGCGACGGCGGCGAAGCGCAGCATCGGCTCAATAGCGGTAGCGAACGCCGCCGAACCCGTTCCGCCCGGCGGTGTTGTAGTCCGCGGTCAGTTCATAGTGCTTGTCGAAAGCGTTACCGAGAAGCGCGAAGACCGTCCAGCTCGGCGCGAGCGCGTACTCGGCGGTGAAGTTCACGAGTGCGTAGCCGCCCATCCGCCGCGTGTTGGCGGCGTCGTCGTAGCGCAGCGAGCTTGCCGCCAGCTGCACGCCGAGCTGCAGCGGACCGAACGCCTGCGTGGCTTCGAGCGCGCCGTAGCGCCGGGCGCGGCGCGGCAGCAGATTGCCGGTTGCGTCGTCGAGCGGGCGCGCAAGATCGACGCTCGCCTTGAGCCCGGTGCTCGCGAAAACGCCCTGGAATTCGAGCGTCACGCCCTCGAGCGTCGCATGGGCCACGTTCTGCGGCGCGCAGTTGAACTGTGCGTCGCACTCCAACACGATGAGATCGCGCACGCGGTTGCGATAGGCGACGACGCCCGCGTTGAACTCGCGGCTGGCGTAGCGCAGCGCTGCCTCGAAATTGCGCGCCGTCTCCGGCACGAGATCGGGATTGGAAAAGCCCGGGTAGTAAAGGTCGTTGAAGGTCGGCGCCTTGAAGCCCGTGCCGTAGCTCGCGCTGGCGCGCAGGCCCGGCACGATCGTGTAGGCATAGGCGACCGCGCCCGAGGTCTCGCCGCCGTACTGCGAACTCTGGTCGTGGCGCAGATTCGCCTGCAGCGCGTGCGGGCCCTCGCGCAACTGGTAGACGCCGACGAGCGCATCGGTATTGCGCGAGGTCACCGCAAAGCCGGCATCGGTGTCGAGCCGCTCCTCGCGTCGCACCGCTGCCACCGAGAGCCCTCCGAGCGGCAGCGTGAAGTCGTTCTGCCATGTGTACTGGCGCTGCAGCGTGTTGAATCGCGACGGACCGAGGCCGGTCTGCGAAGTGCTGTCGTCGCGCGAAGCCCCTGCTTCGAGCGTGCTCGTCCAGAAAGAAGCGACGCGGTTGCGACTCGCCACCGCGTAGGACTCGACCGTCGTGAAGGTGCGGTCGTCGAAGCCGGGACCGGCATCGAACTGGGTATTGAGCCTGCTCTTCAGATATTGCACCGAGAGCTGCTGCTCGGGAGCGAAGTTGTAGGAGAGGCTCGCATTCGCGCTGTCGTCGGTGTAGCCGTCGCGGTCGGGGTTGTAGCTGAAGTTGGCCGGATTCCCGATGGCGTTGAAGCCCGCGCTCTGCCGGTGTCCGCCCTGTAGCACGAAGCGCCACGGGCCGGACGTTGCCGACGCTCCGCCCGAGAAGAGACTCGTAGCATAATTTCCGTAGCCTGCAGTAGCGTTGGCGGCGAACCCGCCCGATGTAGCGTTGCGCGTGAATACCTGAATCACGCCGCCGATCGCGTCCGCCCCGTAAAGGCTTGCCGCCGGCCCGCGCAGAATTTCGATGTGGTCGATGAGATCGAGCGGTATCGCCTCAAGCGGCGGCGTGCCGCTCGACGACGAGCCGACGCGAAGGCCATCGATCAGCACCAGCGTCTGATTGCTGTTGGCGCCCCGCAGAAAGGCACCGCTCGTGGAACCTGGCGGCCCGTTGGCGACAATTTGAACGCCGGGCTGACGCTGCAACAGCTCGGCAAGGCTCTGCGCGCCGGCCCGCGCAATCTCGTCGGGACCGATCCAGGTCACGTCCGCGATGAGAGCGGTAAGCGGCTGCGGCGAGCGCGAAGCTGTGACGACGACGGGATCGAGGACGGCCGCATTCGGCGCGACCTGGGCCTGACTGCATGGAATCGACAACACGAGCGCGACGGCGAGGAGGCCGGCGCAACAGCTCCTGGAAAGCAAGACCACGACGATTCTCCGCGTTGACCGTGCATCCCCGCACGGGGGTGAATCGAAAACGCGGCGCGCGAAGCATGAAGCGCCGGACGCAGGCCGGTCTCCGGGCTCGTCAGCTTGGGTGGCGTCTTTACTCACCCCGGCCCGCCCGCCTTCCCATCCCGCGAGGGACAGTGGCTTCGTGGACGTCCGTGCTGAGCTACCGTTGCGGGGGCAGCGCCGGCTTGGCCGCGGCGTGTTTCCGCGCGGCGTGACCGGCTTCCCGTTTCATCCGCCGCTCGATCGACGCGACGCGGCGGACACCTGCTGTGCGGCGATTATAGCCCCGTCAAAGGCGGCGACGCGCCCGCCGCCGGGCTGCTATAATCCTCGCCCCTTCGACTCGCTCCACATAGGGGTTTCCCCGCTCCACCCGTGACCGGCAAGCTGTACATCCGCACCTTTGGCTGCCAGATGAACGAGTACGACTCGGCGAAGATGGCGGATGTGCTGCGGGACGCCGAAGGGCTCGAGCCGACCGATCGGCCCGAGCTCGCGGACGTTATCCTATTCAACACCTGCTCGGTGCGCGAGAAAGCGCAGGAGCGCGTGTTCCACGATCTGGGGCGCGTGCGCGCCCTGAAAAAATCGAACCCCGGGCTGATCATCGGCGTGGGCGGTTGCGTGGCAAGCCAGGAAGGCGCGACGATCGCGCAGCGCGCACCCTTCGTCGACGTGGTGTTCGGGCCGCAGACTCTGCACCGGCTTCCCGATCTGATCGCGCGGCGGCGCGCGACCGGCCGGCCTCAGATCGACGTAAGCTTCCCCGAGATCGAGAAGTTCGACCACCTGCCGCCGGCGCGCGTCGAAGGTGCGAGCGCATTCGTCTCGATCATGGAGGGCTGCAGCAAGTACTGCACGTTCTGCGTGGTTCCGTACACGCGCGGCGAGGAAGTTTCGCGGCCGTTCGAAGACGTTTTGACCGAGGTGGCTGATCTCGCCGATCAGGGCGTGAAGGAGGTGACGCTCCTCGGGCAGAACGTCAACGCCTATCGCGGGCGGATGAAGTCCGATGGCGCAGACGAAGAGATTGCCGATTTCGCGACGCTCCTTGAATATGTCGCCGAGATCCCGGGGATCGAGCGCATCCGCTTCATGACCTCGCACCCCAAGGAGATGAGCGCCCGGCTCATCGATGCCTACGAGAAGGTGCCGAAGCTCGTCTCCCAGATCCATCTTCCGGTGCAGTCGGGATCCGACCGCGTGCTGGCGGCGATGAAGCGCGGCTACACCGTGCTCGAGTACAAGTCGATCGTGCGGCGGCTGCGCGCGGTGCGCCCGCAGCTCTCGCTCTCGACGGACCTCATCGTCGGCTTTCCGGGCGAGAGCGATGGCGATTTCGAGCAGACCATGAGGCTCGTCGACGAAGTCGATTTCGACGGCTCGTTCAGTTTCGTTTACAGCGCGCGCCCCGGAACGCCGGCGGCGGAGTTCCCCGATCAGGTTCCGGGGACGACCGCGCAGGCCCGGCTCGGGCGCCTACAGGCCGCCATCGAAGCCCGCTATCGCGCGCACAGCGAGCGCATGGTCGGCTTGGCCGAGCGTGTGCTGGTCACCGGGCAGGCCGCGCGGGGAACGGCGGAGCTCGCGGGCCGCACCGAGAACAATCGCGTGATCAACTTCCGCGGCGATGCGGCGCTGATCGGTTCCTACGTCGAGGTCTGGGTGAGCGCCGCGCTTGCGCATTCGCTCCGCGGTGAACTCCGGTGCAGCTAGGCTGTCTTTGTCGCGGCCCTTTTTCGCCGCGACTTGCTGCCATTTGTTTCGAGGATGACGAGGTATGACGATGCACGATCTGTCCACGCTTGCCCCCCACTTCTCGCGGCGACGCACGGCATGCGCGATCGCGGCCGCTTTCACGCTTGCCGGCTGCGCCAGCCTGCCTGACGGGAAGGCGCCCGAGGCCGCAGCGGCGCAGGCGGCTGCGACCGTGGCCGCGCAGGCGAGCGCGGCGCCCGCGCCGGCCCCTGCCGCGCCCGGTGCAGCGCCGGCGGCAAGCACGCCCACTGTCGCCGCCGCAGCCGCCGCCGCGCAGGCCGCAGCCGCCGCCGCGCAGTCGTCCAAACCGTTCGCGGAAGTGATCAAGGATGCCAAGGAGCATCCCGGGCTGTTTCCGCTCTGGACCAAGGACGACAAGGTCTGGATCGAGCTCAAGCCCGAGCAGTTCGACACACCATTCTTCTTTTCCGTCAACTTGAGCCGCGGACTGGGTGAACGGTTCATTTTCGGCGGCTTGATGGGCGGAAGCCATCTCGTCGAGTTCCACCGCGTGGGCAACAACGTGCAGCTGCTGGCGAAGAACGTCGAATACTTCGCGAGCCTCGGCAAGCCGCAGCAGCGCGCGGTCTCCGAGGCGTTCAGCGACAGTCTGCTCGGCTCGGTTCCGGTCGCGAGCCAGCCGCATCCTGAGCGCAAGAGCGTGCTGATCGAGGCGAACGCGCTGCTGCTCACCGACATCCCCGGCGGCAACGGCCTGCTCGAGCGGACCTACCGTCAATCGTACGGCTTCGACGCTCGCAACTCGAGCATCACCAAGAGCCGCGCTACCATGGACCTCGACGCCTTCGAAGTGAGCGCGCATTACTCGCTCGCGCGCGTCTCGCCGCCGCCGGTCAGCCCCGGCTCGACGCCGTACACGCCGCCCCCGGCAACCGTGCCCGACGTGCGCAGCCTCTTCCTCGGCTTCTACTACAACTTCGCCAAGCTTCCCGACGTGCCGATGCAGCCGCGCAAGGCCGACGATCGCGTCGGGTACTTCATGACCACGCGCTACGACTTCGCCGACGAGCGCAAGATCACGCCGCGCGTCAATTACATCAACCGCTGGCGGCTGGAGAAGAAGGATCCCGACGCGGAGCTTTCCGAGCCGAAGCAACCGATCGTGTTCTGGCTCGACCGCAACATTCCCGAGGAGTATCGCGCGACGATCATCGCCGGCGTGCTCGAATGGAACAAGGCCTTCGAGAAGATCGGCTTCAAGAACGCGATCGAGGCGAAGGTCCAGCCCGACGACGCCGATTTCGACACGCTCGACGCGCGCCACGCCTCGATTCGCTGGATGACGACCGCGCGGCCGCTCTTCGGCGGCATCGGCCCGTCGCAGGTCGACCCACGCACGGGCGAGATTCTCGACGCGGACATCGGGATCGATCCGGTGCGGCTGCGCAACCGCCGCTATCAGCGCGTCGAGCAGGTGCCCGATCCATCGACCATCCCGGGACTGCTCAACCATCCCGAGATGCTCTGCCAGCGCGCCGACTTCGCCGCGCAGGAAATGGATTTCGCACTCGACGTGCTCGAAGCGCGCGGCGAGATCGATCCCGACAGCCCGGAGGCGGAGCAGTTCGTACTCGACGATCTGAAGGACGTGGTGATGCACGAGGTCGGCCACACGCTCGGCCTGCGCCACAACTTCCGTGCCTCCACCGTCTACAGCCAGAGGCAGCTCGACGACCCGGTGTTTACCGCCGCCAACGGTATCGCCGGCTCGGTGATGGAGTACAACGCGATGAACATCGCGCTCAAAGGCGAGCGCCAGGGCGCGTACGGCATGAAGACGCTTGGGCCGTACGACTACTGGGCGATCGAGTACGGCTATCGCGAGGTTCCCGCGGACAAGGAGGATACCGAGCTCAAGCGCATCGCCGGGCGGAGCAGCGAGGCGCTGCTCGCCTACGCCACCGACGAGGACAATGCCTTCTCGATCGACCCTGAAGCCAACCAGGGCGACATCGGCAACGATCCGCTCGACTTCGCACGCCGCCGCATCATCCTCGTGCAGGAGATGTGGGATCGCTGGCAGTCGAAGAAGCTCAAGCCTGACGAGAACTACGCCGTGTACCGGCGCGTCGTCGAACGGGGACTGATCGCGATGACCGGCACCTCGACCAACGTCGCCAAGTACATCGGCGGCGTCACCACCCTGCGCGACCACGTGGGGAGCCCGCGCGCGCCGCTCACCCCGGTCGACCCGGTCAAGCAGCGCGAGGCGCTCAAGATCATCGCCAACGGGCTCTTCTCGGCCGACAGCTTCCGCTTCAAACCGGAGTTCATGCGCCGCGTGCAGGTCGACTGGATGGATCGCAACGACACCTACGATCTCGGGCTGTCCACGCCCGACGTCGACTATTCGCTCAACACCCAGGTGCTCAATGCCCAACGCAAGGTGCTGAACCAGCTCATGAGCGACTCGGTCGCGCAGCGCATCCTGGACAGCCAGCTGAAAGTCGATGATCCGCGCAAGGCACTGCACCTCGACGACGTGTACGACACGCTCAAGGTCGCGATCTGGAGCGAGCTCAAGACCGGACGCGAAATCACGCCGCTGCGCCGCAATCTGCAGCGCGAATACGTGGCGCGCGTCGCAGGCGGATTGCTCCGGCCCGGCGGATCGATGCCGGCCGACGCGCGTTCGCTCCTGCGCGAGCAGGCGAAGGAATTGCGCCGGGACATCGCTGCGGCTCAGGGCAAGTCCGGGTATTCCAAGGAGACGCGGGCGCACCTCGCCGAGGCGCTGACCCAGCTCGACGAGGCCTTGAAGGCGCCGATCGTCCGCCAGGGCGTCTAGAGGACGCGCGAAGGGAGGCGTAGCGCAGCTTGGCAGCATCCGAGGGCAGTCGCGGCACCAGAGGCGGCCGGCGCGGGGAGATCACGATCTCGCTCGCGCCGCTCGACAACCGTGCGCTTGCCAACCTCTGCGGTCCGGTCGACGCCAATCTGCGTCAGATCGAAGCCGCGTACGACGTCGCAATCGCGCGCCGTGGCGCGACGTTCACGTTGCGCGGAGCGCCATCGCAGGCCGAGCAGGCCGGTTCCGCGCTGCAGCGCTTTTACGCGCGTGCGGACGAACCGCTCACCGTCGATGACATCCAGCTCGGCTTGATCGAGTTTGGAGCGCAGCGCGGCGTGCCTGCAGCGCCCGACGAAGCGCTGCAGCTTCGCACGCGCCGCGCCGATCTGCGCGGACGGACGCCCAACCAGATCGCCTATCTCAAGAACATCCAGGAGCATGACGTCACCTTCGGCATCGGGCCGGCGGGCACCGGCAAGACCTACCTCGCGGTCGCCTGCGCCGTCGACGCGCTGGAGCGCGACGCGGTCAAGCGCATCGTTCTCGTGCGCCCGGCCGTGGAAGCCGGCGAGCGGCTGGGCTTCCTCCCGGGAGACTTCGCGCAGAAGGTCGATCCCTATCTGCGCCCCCTCTACGACGCGCTCTACGATCTCATGGGCTTCGACCGAACCGCGAAATCATTCGAGCGCAACACGATCGAGATAGCACCGCTCGCCTACATGCGCGGGCGCACGCTCAATCATTCGTTCATCATCCTCGACGAAGCGCAGAACACGACACCCGAGCAGATGAAAATGTTCCTCACGCGCATCGGCTTCGGCACCAAGGCGGTCGTCACCGGCGACGTGACGCAGATCGACCTCGCCCGCGGCCAGAAGAGCGGGCTCATCGAGGCGCGGCGCGTGCTCGACGACGTGCGCGGCATCGCCTTCACCGACTTCACCAGCGCCGACGTAGTGCGCAATCCGCTGGTGCAGAAGATCGTCAACGCGTACGAGACCCACACCCGGAGCGCGCGCGTCGACGCCCCCGACGCCGGCCGCCAGGGCGGGCGCTGAGCGCTTCATCGCGATGCAGAAGCGCCGACGCGCGCGGCTCGCGCTCACCGTGCAGTACGCGGTCGAGGATGACGACCTGCCTGCCCCGGCGTTGCTGCGGCGCTGGGCGCGGGCCGCGCTCGGGCGCGATGCCGCGGTCACCCTGCGCTTCGTCGGCGAAGCCGAAGGACGCGCGCTCAACCGCCGCTATTGCCGGCGTGACCGCCCGACTAACGTGCTCGCGTTCGTGTACCATGAAGGGCGTGGGACGCATGCGATCGACGGCGACGTCGTGCTCTGCGTTCCGGTCTTGCGGCGCGAAGCCGGGGAGCAAGGCAAGGTGCTGGCGGCCCATAGCGCGCATCTCGTCGTCCACGCGATGCTCCACCTCCAGGGTTACGATCACTCGCAGGCCGCCGAAGCGGCGCGGATGGAAGCGCGTGAGACTGCCATACTTGCCCGCCTCGGCTTCCCCGATCCCTACGCCGTGAAGGCGAGCATTCGCCGGTGGGGCTCGCGGCGAGCGTCGCGATGAGCCAAGACGCTCCCGGCCGGCAAGCGCCGCGCCCGACGCTGCTGGAGCGTCTCTCCGCATTCCTTATCCGCGAGCCGGAGGACCGCGAGGAGCTGCTTGCGCTCCTCCACGGCGCGTTCGAGCATCGCTTGCTCGACGCCGACGCGCTTTCCATCATCGAGGGCGCGCTCCAGGTCTCCGAGATGACCGTGCGCGACGTTATGATCCCGCGTGCACAGATGGACGTCGTGTCCATCGACGACGATCCGGCACAGTTCATTCCCTTCGTCATGGAAACGCGCCACTCGCGCTTTCCGGTGATCGGCGAGAACAAGGACGACGTGGTCGGGATCCTTCTCGCCAAGGAGCTTCTCAATTACTACGCGAGTCCCGAATCGTTCAATCTGCGCGACACGCTACGGCCGGCCGTGTTCGTGCCCGAGTCGAAGCGGCTCAACGTGCTGCTGCGCGACTTTCGCGCCAACCGCAACCACATCGCCATCGTCGTCGACGAGTATGGCGGGGTTTCCGGGTTGGTGACGATCGAGGACGTGCTCGAGCAGATCGTCGGCGACATCGAGGACGAGTACGATTTCGACGAGGCCGAGGACAACATCATCCCGGAGGCGAACGGCCGCTTCCGCGTCAAGGCGCAGACCGAGATCGTCGACTTCAACGAGACGCTGAAGGCGGACTTCGCCCACGAGGAGTTTCAGACCGTCGGGGGCCTCGTGCTCCAGGCGTTCGGCCGGCTTCCGAAGCGCGGCGAAGCGACGACGATCGACAGCTTCCGCTTCCGCGTCGTTCGCGCCGACAGCCGCCGCATCTACACGCTCGAGGTCGAGCGGCTGACGCCCGAACCCGAGAAAGAATCGAGCACGGGCGAGACCTGATGCCGGCCACGCCATTCGTCGTAGCGGCACTGCTGCTCGGCGTGGCGACCGTGTTCGGCTTTGCACCGTTCGGTTTCTGGGAGCTGCCGGCGCTCACGCTCGCGGCGCTCTTCCTGCTGTGGCGGCAATCCGCTTCACCGCGCGTCGCGGCCTGGATCGGCTTTGCGTTCGGTGCCGGGTTGTTCGGCGTGGGCACGTCGTGGGTGTACATCGCGCTGGCGCTCTTTGGCGGCATGCAGGGCGTCCTGGCGGGACTCGCAACCTTCGCCTTCTGCGCCTATCTCGCGCTCTTCCCTGCACTTACCGGCTGGGCGAGCGCGCGACTCGCACCGAAGTCGTCGAACGCCAGGCTCGTCGCGGCGGCCGCGTGCTGGACGCTGGCCGAATGGCTGCGCAGCTGGCTCTTCTCGGGTTTTCCCTGGCTTTCGGTCGGCTATGCGCAAGTGCAGATGCCGCTGGGCGGCTATGCGCCGCTCGGCGGCGTTTTCCTGGTGAGCCTCACGGTGGCGGCGTCGGCCGCGCTCGTCGCTAGCGCGGTGGGATATCTGCGCTCGGGCTTGCGAGGGGGCGCGGCGGTCGCAGCGGCTGCGCTTGCCGCGGTCTGGCTCGCCGGCTTCGCGCTGCGCGCGATCGAATGGAGTCGTCCGGATGGCGCGCCGGTCACCGTGAGCCTGATCCAGGGAAACATTCCCGAGGACGTGAAGTTCGAATCCTCGTATCGCGACGAGACGCTCTCGACTTACGCCGAGCTGGTCGCGCAAGCCAAGGGCCGGCTCATCGTTCTGCCCGAGTCGGCGTTGCCGATGTTCGCCGACGAGGTTCCGGTCGACTACGTCGCGAAACTGCGTAGCGCGGCACAGGAGCGCGGCGGCGATCTCCTGCTTGGACTCTTTTTCTTCGAGCCGCGCAAGCCGGGCGAGGACGAGGACCGCTACTTCAACAGCGTGGTGAGCATCGGCGAGGCAACGACGCAGCGCTACAGCAAGCGACACCTGGTCCCGTTCGGCGAAACGATCCCGGCGAAGCCGGTTTTCGGCTGGTTCATTCGCCGCGTGCTGTCGATACCGCTTGCCGACCAGACGCCGGGGCCTGCCCAACAGGCGCCCTTCAAGGTGGCGGGACAGCGCGTTGCCGTGAACATCTGTTATGAAGACGCCTTCGGGAGCGAGCTCCTGTACGCGCTCCCGGAAGCCACGCTGCTGGTCAATGTCACCAACGACGCCTGGTATGGCCGCTCGCTCGCCGCGGAGCAGCACGAGCAAATTGCCGCCATGCGCGCGCTCGAAACATCGCGCCCGATGCTTCGCGCGACCAACACCGGCATCACCTCGATCATCGATCACCACGGGATCGAGCTGGGGCGGCTGCCGTGGTTCACTCGCGGCGTGCTGGAAGGCGCGATCGCCGGCCGCAGCGGCAGCACACCCTACGTGCGCTTCGGCGATTTTCCGGCCGTCGTCCTCGCGCTCCTGCTGGCAGGCGCCGCTGCGCTTGCCTCCCGCAAGTGGCGTGGCGCGCCGCTCATCCAGTAAGATCGGGCTCGTTTGTGCTTCTCGGCCGTCCGATGCTCACTTTTCAGCAGGTCATCGCCACGCTCCAGGATTACTGGGGCGGGAGAGGATGCGCGCTGCTGCAGCCCTACGACATCGAGGTTGGAGCAGGAACCTCGCATACTGCCACCTTCCTGCGTGCGCTCGGACCCGAGCCGTGGCGTGCGGCCTACGTGCAGCCGTCGCGCCGGCCGAAGGATGGGCGGTATGGCGAAAACCCCAACCGCCTGCACCAGCACCACCAGTTTCAGGTCGTGCTCAAGCCCTCGCCCGCCGACATCCTCGAGGTCTACCTCGGCTCGCTCAAAGCGCTCGGGCTCGACCTCAAGCAGAACGACGTGCGCTTCGTCGAAGACGACTGGGAGAATCCGACGCTCGGAGCCTGGGGGCTCGGCTGGGAAGTGTGGCTGAACGGCATGGAGATCACGCAGTTCACCTATTTCCAGCAGGTCGGGAGCCTCGATTGCGACCCGATCACCGGCGAAATCACCTACGGTCTCGAACGCCTCTCGATGTATCTGCAGGACGTGGAATCGGTGTTCGATCTGCAGTACGTCGAGGGAATATCGTATCGCGACGTCTTCTTCCAGAACGAAGTCGAGCAATCGAAGTACGCTTTCGACGAATCGAGCGTGCCGAAGCTCTTCGAGCAGTTCGCGCTCTTCGAGGCGGAAGCAAAGCGGCTGCTCGAAGCGAAGCTCCCGCTGCCGGGTTACGAGATGATCCTAAAGGCAGCGCACAGCTTCAATCTGCTCGACGCGCGCGGCGCCATCTCGGTCACCGAGCGCGCGGGCTACATCGGCCGGATCCGCACCCTGTCGCGCCTGGTCGCGCAGGCCTACGTCGATTCGCGCGAAGCGCTCGGCTTCCCGATGCTGCCCCCCGAGCAGCGGAGAGCAGCGTGAGCGCGACGCTCCTGCTCGAGCTCGTCACCGAAGAGCTGCCGCCCAAGGCGCTGAAGCAGCTCTCGGAAGCCTTCACGCAGGAGCTCGCCGCGGGGCTCAAACGCCGCGATTTTCTGGCGTCCGGCAGCGTTGCGACCGCGTATGCGACGCCGCGCCGGCTGGCTGTAACCGTGAGCGACGTCCGCGCCATAGCGCCCGACAAACCCTTCAAGGAGAAGCTTCTGCCGGTGAGCGTAGCCTTCGACGCGAAAGGCAATCCGACGCCGGCGCTCATCGGCAAGCTGAAAGCAAAAAATCTCTCGCACCTCGATCCCAAATCGTTGCCGCGCGAACACGACGGCAAGGTCGAGGTGCTCGTCTACGCCGACATCGCCAAGGGCGGGCCGCTCGTGAACGCCCTTCAGAGCGCGCTCGAAGAGGCGATCGAGAAGCTGCCGATCCCCAAGGTGATGAGTTACGCGGGGGCGGGCGGCTATTACAATGACCAGAAATTCATAAGGCCGGCACACAGCCTGATCGCGCTGCACGGCCCGGACATCCTGCCTGTCCGGGCTCTCGGGCTGCGTGCGGGGAATCTGACCGACGGTCACCGCTTTCTCAGCCGGGCCGGGATCGAGATCGCCAACGCGGGCGCCTACGCCCCAACGCTGGAAGCCGAAGGCAAGGTGTGCCCGAGCTTCGCCGCGCGCCGCGCGCGAATCGTCGACGAGCTCTCCGCCGCGGCGGCCGGCGCGACCGTGCTAATGCCGGAAGCGCTGCTGAACGAGGTGACCGCGCTGGTCGAATGGCCGAAGGTTTACACCGGAGGATTCGCCGCCTCGTTCCTCGAAGTGCCGCACGAATGCCTGATCCTGACCATGCAGCACAACCAGCGCTACTTCGCGCTGGCAGGTTCCGACGGGAAGCTGCAGAACCGGTTTCTGCTGGTGAGCAACATCGACACGCGCGAGCCCGAAGCGATCATTCGCGGCAACGAGCGCGTGCTGCGCGCGCGGCTTGCCGACGCCAAGTTTTTCTTCGACCAGGACCGCAGAGAGCGTCTCGAATCGCGCATCGCGAAGCTCGCCGGCATCGTCTACCATCACAGGCTTGGCAGCCAGGAACAACGCGTCCTCCGGCTGCGGGTCCTTGCGCGCCAGATCGCCGGTGCGATCGGAGCGGACGCGGCGCTGGCGGAGCGCGCCGCGCTCCTCGCCAAGGCGGATCTCGTCACCGGCATGGTCGGCGAGTTCCCGGAGCTGCAGGGCACGATGGGACGCTACTACGCGCAGCACGACGGCGAGCCGGGCGCCGTGGCGGACGCGATCGCGCAGCATTACTGGCCGCGCTACGCAGGAGACGCGCTGCCCGAGGGCTCGGTCGCGCAGGCGCTCGCGCTCGCCGACAAGCTCGAAGCCCTGGCAGGACTCTTCGGCGTCGGCCAGGCGCCGAGCGGCGACAAGGACCCCTTCGGGCTGCGGCGCGCGGCGATCGGCGTCGTGCGCATTATCGTTGAAAAGAAGATCGCGGTTTCGCTGCCGAAGCTCGTCGCGCTTGCCTTCGACGCGTTTTCCGGCAGCGCGGTGGTGCAGCGCGTTCACGCCGAGGTCGAGACATTCCTCTACGAGCGCTTGCGCGGCTATCTGCGCGAGCTGGGCTACACCGCGAATCAGGTGGCGGCGGTGGTCGATTCGCGGCCCGTCGAGATCCACCTGACGCCGGCCCGGCTGGAAGCCGTGCGCGCGTTCGAGCAGCTGCCCGAAGCGCAGGCGCTCGCCACGGCGAACAAGCGCATCGCCAACATCCTGCGCAAGTCGGAAAGCGAAGCCGCTCCTGCCGTCGACCGGTCGCTCCTCGGCAACGGCGCCGAGCACGATCTCTACGCCAAGGTGCAGTCGCTGCTGCCCGTCGTGCATGCGCACGTCGACCGCGGCGAGTACACCGCGGCGCTTTGCGCCCTCGCGTCCGCAAAATCCAGCGTCGACCGCTTCTTCGACGACGTGCTGGTCATGGCGGAGGACCCCGCGCTGCGCGCCAATCGTCTTGCGCTGCTGCGCGGGCTCGCCGAAGCGATGAACGGCGTGGCCGACATCTCCAAGCTCGCCGTCTGAGGAAACAGCGTGGTCCAGTTCGCCTCCGAGCCCGCCCCGCACACCCGTCAGGCGAAGCTCATCATTCTCGACCGCGACGGCGTGATCAACTATGACAGCGACCAGTACATCAAATCGCCCGAGGAGTGGCGGCCGATCCCCGGCAGCCTGGAAGCGATCGCGCGGCTCAATCACGCGGGCTTTCGCGTCGTCGTGGCGACGAACCAGTCCGGGCTCGGGCGGGGACTGTTCGACATGGCGACCATGGTCGCGATCAACGAGAAGCTGCACAAGGCGCTAGCGCATGTGGGCGGCCGCATCGATGCCGTGTTCTACTGCCCGCACACGGCAGATTCCGACTGCGACTGCCGCAAGCCGAAGCCGGGGCTGCTCAACGAGATCGGGCAACGGTTCAGCGTCGATCTCACCGGCGTGCCCTGCATTGGCGATTCGCTGCGCGATCTGCAGGCGGCACAAGCCGTCGGCGCGCAACCGATCCTCGTCCTCTCCGGGAAGGGCGAGAAAACGCTGCGCGAAGGCAAGTTCCCGAGCAACACGGTGATCTTTCCCGACCTCGCCTTCGCCGCGGCAGCGCTTCTGGCCGGCGACTGACCAACGGAACCGGCAGCCGGTGTCGGCGTTGCGCTCGCTCGTCTTCGCGCTGTTCCAGTCCGTCGTGACGCCGGTCTACGCGATCCTCGTGCTCCTCGCATTCTGGCTGCCGCCGCGCGCGCGCTTCCGGTTCATCACCGGGTGGTGCTGCATCAACCTCATCGGCGCCCGCTGGATCTGCGGCATCCGGCATCGCGTCGTCGGCGGCGAGAACATCCCGCCGCGCACCGAGCCGCACGTCGTGATGTCCAAGCATTCCTCGACCTGGGAGACGCTCGCGCTCAATTTCCTCTTCCCGCCGCTCGCCTTCGTCGCCAAGAAGGAATTGCTCTCGATACCGTTTTTCGGCTGGGCGTTTACGCTTGCCTCGCCGATCACCATCGATCGCAAAGCGGGGAAGGACGCGATGGAACAGATCGTCGAGCAGGGACGCGAGCGCATCCGCCAGGGCTTCTGGATCGTGGTCTATCCGGAAGGCACCCGCATCAGGGCCGGCACGCGAGCGCATTACAAAACCGGCGGCGCCAGGCTCGCAGTCGCGCTTGGCGTTCCGATCGTTCCGGTGGCGCACAACGCGGGCTACCTGTGGCCCAAGGGCGTGCTCGGCAAGCGCGCCGGCACTGTAACCGTCTCGATCGGAGCGCCGATCTCCACTGCGGGCAAGGACATGCAAGGGCTCACCAGCGAGGTCGAAATCTGGATCGAGAACGAGGTCGCGCGGCTGGGAAATCCCCTCGCCCAGCGCGCCACGTCGTCCTGATCACTCAGGCCGGGAGCGCATCGAGTTCGATGGTCGCACCGGCCTGCTGTTGCAGCAGCCGCGCCAGCGCAACGCCGAGCTCCTCGCCGCCGCGCGTATCGACCCAGCGTGCGCCGTCGCTGCGGAAGTGAAATCCGCCCGAGCGCGCGGCCACCCACAGCTCCCGGTTGGGGACGTGCCGATTGACGATCAGCCGGCTGCCGTCGGGACACTCGACGGTCAACACACCGTCGTTCTCCGACCAGTCGAGGTCCTCGCCGCTCGCATCGATCGCCGCGCCGACGGCGGCGAGCACCCGGTCGGTCAGTGCGACGAATTCGCTCTCGCTCACCATCCGGGCATGGCTCCCGAGCGTGATAGACTTTCCGCCATCCGTTCCCCGTAACGCACGCTGCGACGATGTTACGCCGTTCCTTGACCGCTTTCATCGCGAGCGCGGCGCTCCTCTCGATCGCAGCCTGCGGCATCAAGGGACCGCTCAAGCCGCCGCCGGGCAGCACTCCGCCGCCGCTTACCGGGGCCGCGCCCGGGGTCGTGCAGCAGGACAGCTCGCTCGCGCCCGGGAGCAGCGGGGCCGAGGCCGCCAAGGACAACAAGCAGTGACGGTCGTCGCGGATCGCGACGGCGCGCTTCGCGTCGAGGGCGTCTCGCTCAGCGAGATCGCGCAGCGCTACGGCACGCCCTGCTTCGTCTATTCGCGTGCGGCCCTCGAAGCGGCGTTTCGCGAATTCGACGCGGCCTTTGCCGGCGTGCCGCATCTCGTCTGCTACGCGCTCAAGGCCAACTCGAACCTGGCCGTGCTCGACGTCTTCGCCCGACTCGGGAGCGGCTTCGACGTCGTTTCGGGCGGAGAGCTCGCACGCGCGATCGCCGCCGGCGGCGCGCCCGACAAGATCGTCTTCTCGGGCGTGGGCAAGACCGAGGACGAGCTTCGGCAGGGGCTGGAGCTGGGAATCCTCTGCTTCAACGTCGAATCGGCGAGCGAGCTCGATCATCTCGAACGGCTCGCAGGAAGGCTTGGGAAGAAGGCGCCGATCAGTCTGCGCGTCAACCCGGACGTCGACCCGCGCACGCACCCCCACATCTCGACCGGGTTGAAGGAAAGCAAGTTCGGCGTGGGTTTCGAAGAGGCCGTGCCGCTGTACCTGCACGCCGCGAAGATGGCGAATATCCGCCTCCGCGGCATCGACATGCACATCGGATCGCAGATTACCGCGCTCGAGCCGTATCGCGAAGCCGCCGCCAAGCTCCTGCGGCTGGTCGACAAGCTGGCCGAGTCGGGGATCCATCTGCAGCACGTGGACTTCGGCGGCGGGCTGGGCATTCGCTACCACAACGAGACGCCGCCTTCGCTCGCGGACTACGCAGCGAACATCGTAGCGCTCGTCCGCGGTCGCCGCGAATCGATCATCCTCGAGCCGGGGCGACGTCTCACCGGCAACGCGGGGCTGCTGTTGACGCGAGTGATCTATCTCAAGCCCGGACCGCAGCGGAACTTCGCCATCGTCGATGCCGCGATGAACGATCTGATCCGTCCGGCGCTCTACGATGCCTGGCACGACGTCCGGCCGGTGCGGCCGCGCGGCGAGCCGACGCACAGCTGGCAGATCGTCGGGCCGGTTTGCGAGAGCGCGGACTTCCTCGCCCTCGATCGCGAGCTGGCGCTCTCCGAAGGCGATCTCCTCGCGCTGCTGTCCGCCGGCGCGTACTCGATGAGCATGAGCTCGAACTACAACTCCCGTCCGCGTGCCGCCGAGGTTGTCGTCGACGGCGAGACGACGCATCTCGTGCGCTCACGCGAAACAATCGCCGGTCTTTTCGAGAGCGAATCGCGCCTTCCGCCGGCGCGTTGAACTGCGATCATCGGCACTTGTGCGCGCGATCACGCATCGCTTTGCCGCGTTTCAGGCCTGAATCGACGATTTGCGAAATCGCAACACTGACGCTGCGCGTCACCCCAAATTGCACTTATATCTTGTAATTCAAGAAAATTTGGCTAGAATTCAGGCAGCAGGTGGTAATGGATTTGTCAAGAGCTTGAGCAAGAAGCGCGAGAGTTCGATGATGAAGCCGTCGCGACCTGCGATGAAGCAAGAGCAGTAATAACAGTTTCAGTGAACTCAGACAGGAGACTTGAAGATGATGGCTGACATGATGACCATGGCGTCACCGGCTATGCCGCCAGCGCCGAAGAAGGCTGCAAAGAAGAAAGCTAAGAAGAAGAAATCTGCGCCGAAGAAGGCCGCGAAGAAGAAGGCGAAGAAGAAGGCCAAGAAGACAGCAAAGAAGAAAAGCAAGAAGCGCAGGGCGGCGAAGAAGAGGAAAGCGAAGAAGAAAGTGGCCAAGAAGCGCCGGGCCGCCAAGCGGAAACCAGCCAAGAAGAAGGCCCGCAAGGCGAAGAAGTAAGCTTCCAGCGCCACGACGGCCGTCCCGGCAGCTGTGACGGCCTCCAAGACAGGCGACGCGCGAGCGTCGCCTGTTTTGTTTTGATCAGCGTGCCTGGGTCAGGGCTTCGTGCTGGCCTTCGGGCTCGGCCGGGTCGACGGCGAGGTCGGATGCCCGCTTTGCTTCACGCTTGCGCTCGCCTTCGCCGTCCGGACGTGGCGCGAACGCTTCGACTGCTTGCCCGCCGCCGGCGACACGTCGCTCACCACGCGCAATCGCTGTCCGGTCACCAGCGACGTGCCGGAGGTCTTGTTCCACGACTTCAGATCCTGTGGCGTGACTTCATAACGCGCGGCGATCGACATGAGCGTCTCGCCCTTGCGAACGCGGTGATAGAAGCTGCGCCCGCTCGGGACCGTCGTGAACACCGCGCTCTGCAGGCTTGCTACGGTCGCGTCGGAAGGCGCCTGCGTGGGAACGAGGAGCGCGTGCCCAACCGGCACCTTCGCCCGCGAACCGATGCCGTTGACCGTGCGCAGCGTCTCCAGCGGCAGGCCGAAGCGTGCGGCGACCTGCGCCAGCGATTCGTTGGCCCTGAACTTGTATGCCTGCCAGGTGACCATCGGCTGATTGGTCAACTCCAGCTTGGCTGCGAACAGCTCAGCCTTGTCGTAAGGCAGCAGAATCGTCGCTTCATCGGCGCCGGCGATGACCGGCCGGTTGTGCTGTGGATTGAGCGAGAGGAACTCCTCGACCGGCATTTCGGCGAGCTCCGCCGCGACCTTGACGTCCATCTTTCTCGACGTGTGTACGACGGTGAAGTAGGGTGCGTCGGGCATGTCGGCGAGCACGAGGTCATAGTGCCCGGGATCGCGAACGATGTTCTTGACCGCCTGCAACCTGGGAACATACTCGCGGGTCTCCGCGGGTAGCTTGAGATTCAGGTAGTCGGTCGGCTTGCCGCGCTTCTGATTGGCGGCGATCGCCCGGTGAATCGTACCCTCGCCGCAGTTGTACGCGGCAAGCGCGAGATACCAGTCGCCGAACTCCTCGTGCAGCTTCTGCAGATAGTCGAGTGCGCCGCTTGTTGCCGCGAGCACGTCGCGGCGCTCGTCGAACCACCAGTTCTGCTTCAGTCCGTAGAGCTTGCCGGTCGAGGGAATGAATTGCCAGATCCCCGAGGCGCGGCTGCGCGAGTACGCCATCGGGTTGTAGGCGCTCTCGATCATCGGCAGCAGCGCGATCTCGAGCGGCATGTTGCGCTTTTCGACCTCGACGACGATGTAGTACAGATACCGGCGGCTGCGCTCGATCATGCGCGCGACGTAATCCGGCCGGGCCGCATACCATTCCTCCGCCTTGGTCACGAGCGGCGAGTCCAGATCCGCCAGCTCGAAGCCTCCCTGGATTCGCGTCCACAGATCGCCGTACTCGGAGCGAAGCTGCAGCGTCGCATTGGTGACCGAGTCGGGATCCCCGCCCGTCGCGCGCAGCGCGACCGCGTCGCGCTCCGGCGCTTGCGGTTCGCTCTTGGCGATGAACCACGGCATCTCGCCCGGATAGTCCTCGGGCGATGGGATGAATGCCTCGGCGGCGCGCCCCGGTTGCGCGCTGCGTGTCGTCGGCGTCGGCGCGGTCGCGCACGCCGCAAGCGCGAGCAAAACGGCCACGCTCAGCACGGAGCGCAGGCGCAGGGGAAAGCGAGGCGTGAGCTTGGGCAAAACGGCGCGATGGTAGGCGGCCCGCCGCCAGGACGTCAAGCGCTGCCCGCGGGACGTTCGGCAATCGTCGACGGGAGGCGTAGGGGTCACGTAGTGAGGTTCGCTCGGCTCGCGCATCGTCCGCTGCTGCGGCGCAACGCTGGCGGCTTCGACCATCGAAGCGAACCGAGGTTCGCTGGCCGGAGTTGTCGGCAAACGCAGGGATAGGGATAATCGACGGCATGGCGGAATCTTCGGTAGCGCCGGCGACCCTGGCGGCGGGTACGCTCGGCGAGTGGTTCGCGACCCCGCTCGGCCGTTACCTGCTCGAACGCGAGCGGGCGTATTTCGAGCAGACCCTCGCGGACATCTTCGGCTTTCACGCCTTGCAGATCGGCTTGCCCGAGTATCCGCTGCTCAAGGCATCGCGAATCACGACCCGACTGACGGTCGACCTCGAGGAACCGGCGCAAGTGCTGGCCGATCCGCACTGGCTGCCCTTCGCCGAGAACGGCATCGATCTGGTGATCGTCCCGCATACGCTCGAATTCACCGACGAACCGCACCAGCTCCTGCGCGAGATCCACCGCGTGATCCGGCCCGAGGGCCAGCTCATCATCGCCGGGTTCAATCCCTACAGCCTGTTCGGCGTGAAGCGCTATTTCGGCCGCGAGCAGACGATGCCGTGGACCGGCAATTTCATCTCGCTCTATCGGCTGAAGGACTGGCTTTCGCTGCTGGGCTTCGAAGTCGCGGGCGGCAGGCTCGACTGTTACGTTCCGCCGTTTCGCCAGGAGCGCTGGCTGCAGCGGTTCCACTTCTTCGAAAGGGCCGGCGACCGGTGGTGGCCGATCGCCGGCGGCGTGTATTTCCTGCGCGCCACCAAGCGCATTCTGGGCATGCGCGTCATCACGCCCGCGTGGTCGCGGCGCGTGCGCAAGAAGGCGCTCGCCTCCGCCGCGCGACAAGTTCGCGAATGCGCCGACCTGCGAGAGTGAGCGCCGCCGCATGACGGCGCCGGTCACGATCTACACCGACGGCGCGTGCAAGGGCAATCCGGGGCCCGGTGGCTGGGGTGCCCTGCTCCAGTACAAGGGTCGCGAGCGCGAGCTCTTCGGCGGGGAAACCGACACCACCAACAACCGCATGGAGTTGACCGCGGTCATCCGCGCGCTCGAGGCGCTAAGGCGTCCAACCACGGTCGCGATCTACACCGACTCGCAGTATGTCAAGCACGGCATCGAGACCTGGATCCACGCCTGGAAGCGCAACGGCTGGAAGACGAGCGTGCGCAAGCCGGTCAAGAACGCGGATCTGTGGCTGGAGCTGGACCGTCTCGCGGCGAAGCACGACGTCGTGTGGCATTGGGTGAAGGGTCACGCCGATACGCCGGGCAATCATCGCGCCGATGAGCTAGCCAATCGCGGGGTGGAAACGGTTCGCTGAAGGTTGGGTGGATCCCAACTCCCGCGAGCGAACCTAGAGTTGCATGGGCAGGATGACCATCTGCATCCCGCTGATATGCAGCTGCCGCTGCAGCGCCAGCGCCGTCTGATTGTGCAGCAGCCGCGTCACCCAGTTCTCGTTGCGGAAGACGAGCTTGCTGGTGAAGAAGACGCAGTTCGCGAATTCCTTCTGCACTTCTTCGGCCAGCTCGACCAGCTCATCGACGCGATCGGTCCCGAGCGAGAAGCGCGCGGTGGCGGCGAGGCCGTTGGCATGGCAGTAGTTGACGTAGAACGCGAGCGAGCGCTCGAGCGTCTCGCGCATTCGCGCGAGCTGCTCGGCGCCACCGTAGCTCTGGGAGTCGACCGCTTTCGCGCTGATGAAGATGAAATTCTTGAAGTGGTTGGGGAACAGCCGCTGCACCCAGAGCACGGTATGAATGCCGCCGCCGCGGCTCGAGCCCACTATGAACACGGCGGTCGGCGCGTCGTGATCGAGCGGCGGCGGGTTCTCGCATTTCGGACAGGGGGCGGCGCTGAAGATCTCGTCGACCTCCTTCAGTCGCGCCTTGACCCAGTCGTAATGGCGATGAATGGCAACGCACAGCGCGATGACGACCGACGTGATCACCACCGTCACCCATCCGCCTTCGCCGAACTTTTCGACCAGGGTGACCGCGAGGATGCCGCCGGTGACGGTGAGGCCAAGCGCGGACAGCACCAGCCGGTAGTGCCAGCGGCGGTCTTTCGTGCGGGCGCGCCACCAGTAGATGCACAACCCGAGGAGTGACATCGAGAAGGTGAGAAACACGTTGATCGAGTAGAGCACCACGAGCAGATCGACGCTGCCGCGGCTCCAGAGCAGGATCACCAATGCGGCAAGCCCCATGATCAGGATGCCGTTCTGCGTGACGAGCCGCGTGGAGAGATGTCGGAACTGATGGGGAAACCAGGAATCGCCGGCCATGTTCGAGAGCACCTGCGGACCGCCGAGGAAGCCGGTATTCGCAGCGACGAAGAGCAGCCCTGCTTCGGTCACCAGCACTACGATCAGAGCGACATGATTGAAGTCGCTGCCCAGACCGAAGCTGTCGATGATCGTGCCGAACACGACGGCATTGAGCGTGCGCCCCTCCACCGGCTGCGCGTTCCACAGGAGATAGAGCAGGATGATGCCGCCCGCGGTGAAGGCGAGCGAAACCGCCATGTAGAACATCGTCAGCTTGCCCGTGCGTACGCGCGGTTCGCGCAGCGTGTTCACGTTGTTCGACACGGCCTCGATCCCGGTATACGTGCCCCCGCCCAGCGAGTACGCACGGAGGAAGAGCGAGAGCGCAGCGACCCAGCCGATGTCGTGCGCGAGCTTGTGCGTCTCCTCGATCGCTTCCGGCATCACGAGCGTCAGGCCTTGCGAGTGGCCCAGGATCCCGTACGCGATGAGCAGCGCGTGAGTGACGAAGAAGCCGAGAAAGATGGGCAGGAGAACCCAGATCGATTCCTTCATTCCGCGCAGGTTGAGCATCAGGAGCGTGGCCGTCAGCGCCACCTCTGTCGCCACCTTGAGAGAGCCCGCCGTCGGTGGCAGCAGGCTGAAAAGCGCATCGACGCCGCTCGCGACGGAGATCGCGATGGTGAGCACGTAATCGACGATCAGCGCCGCCCCGGAGACGAGACCCGCGCGCGGCCCGATGAGGCTCGTGGCTACGCGGTAGCCGCCGCCGCCGGTCGGGAAAAGCTCGATCACCTGGTTGTAGCCGAGCGAGATGATGAACACCGTCGCCGCGGTCACGAACGCCATGTACAAGCCGAGATGCGTATGCGCGCCGAGCGCGCGGAACGCTTCTTCCGGACCGTACGCCGACGACGACAGCCCGTCGGCGCCAAGACCAACCCAGGCGAGGAATGCGGCGAGCGCAATGTGCTGGCGCGTGCTCGCACTCAGCGGATCGAGCGGCTTGCCGATCACCAGATCGCGCAGCTTCTCGTAGGTGGTCATGACGAACGGCGGCGTTCGCCGGCAGGAACGCGGGCGGCGCTACGCAGAGCAGGAAGGGAGGGGATGGACCGGGAAAGGATCGTGAGCATGCGATCCAGACCACTCTGCTGCATCGCAGCAAACAGAAACTTTACTCTTGCCCAAACTCCTTGGCAACCCGGCGGGCGAATACCTGCATTTCTTTCATCGCCTGCTTGTCGCCCTTGCGTTCGGCCGCAGCGATGCCATCGCGCCACGCCGCGAGCGCCTCATCGCTTCGGCCGGCGGCGAGCAATGCCTTGCCGAGCAGCTTCCACGCCGCGGAATAACCCGGATCGAGCGCCACCGCCCGCTGCAGGTGCTGCACGGCGCTTCCCGCATCGCCGCTCTTCAGGTATTCGCTTCCGAGTCCGAAGCGCAGCAATGCTCCGTCTTTTCCTGCCGCAAGCATCCGCTCGAAGTTGGCCAGTGCGGAAGACATTGGTGCATGGCGCGCCCGCGGCGCAGGGTTATTCCGACAGAAGTGTGCCAGTCAGACAGTCGACGTGCTGCATCGGATAAGTAACTTCCTTCGGATGCTTGGCAACCTCGCCGGCGACCTTGGCGAAGAGCCAACCCTCCTTGCCGCGCATGTAGACGATCTTCTTCGGAAACTCGTCGGTCGGATTCGTGAACGTGTATGCCTCACGGCCAAGTTCTTCGCCGACCGAAGTGAACTTGAACGCGATCTCCTTCTTGCCCGACGGAATCGCGACGTAGTAGACGCCGTCTGGACGCTCCTCCAGCCGCAGGTACTGGTAGTCCTGCGTCTTGAAGCCGCTGGCTGGCTTGGTGTTGGGAACGATGGTCTGGCCGATGCCGACCATCATTCCGCCGCGTTCGGCGAGCCAGCTCTCGACGAAGTCGAACTGCGCCACTTTCCCCGCCCAGCAACCTCGCAACCAGCTGAACCGATCCAGCGCCGAGCCCCCAACGGCGGGAGCGCTCGTACTCGGCGACGTTGCGGGAGCGTTCGCGCTTGGAGGGGCCGCCGGCGCAGTGGATGGAGCGCCTGGCGGAGGCGTCTGCGCAACGGCGACGCCCACGCAAGCGAAAGCGAGCGCGGTCGCAAGCCGCGTGCTCGTGCCGTGTTTCGATCGATTCATCTTCAACTTCTCCTCATTGCGGCCGCGACAGCGGCAGGTTCAGCAACAGATTCTGCGGCTTGAGCTTCAGGGTCCGCTCGCCATCCATCGCCATTGCGAGATAGACCGGACGGCCGGCGATCGCCGGCCGCATGTCGGCCGGATCGGCGAAGGAAAGCTCGAACAGACACAGCAGGCGTTCCTTGCGCTCGTCGGCGACCTCGACGCGATTGTACAGGTCGTTGAGCAGCGCGCTCGCCTCCGCATCGAGCCCGACATGCCATACCCAGCGGGCGTCGTCGATCTCCCGTTGCGGCCGGATCGATACCTCGACCGACAGGAAGTGGCCAACCCAGCGCTCCAGCACCCGGCAAAGCGCGTCGAGAATGCCGCCGCCGCGATTGAGACTCACGGCGAAGTCGTAGCGTTCACTGCGATCCCAGTAACTGGCGGCGTTGTCCTCGGAAAGCACGTCGAGCTCGATCGTGCGGGTCGGCGTCCGGCTCTGCGCCAGCAGCTCGCCCAGGCTTCCGAACGCGCCGGCACCGGCGAAGGCCTCGACCGTCTGCAAGTCGGCCGCCATCACCGCCCCGTTGTCCTGCACGGTCACCTTCTGGGTGCGGAACAGGAGCTCAGCGGCACGGGCATGGAGAGCGCTCGTCGCATCGCCGAGCACATGTCGCAGCAGAACCTGCGTGAGCTGGTGGACGAGAAGCGGCGGCACGTCGACGCCGGCACCGCGAAAAAGCCCTGCGTATGCAGACTCGAGATCGTCAGCGCCGATGAGACGCTCGCGGAAACGCAGCCAGATGCGATAGTTCTCTTGGGCGTCCTCGTCGTCGATCGCAGCGATCTCTTCGGGTGAGACCGGCCGCCGCGGATCCTGCATCAGGCGCTCGTGCAACTCCAGCTCTGCCGCGCTGGATTCCGCGAGCGGCGCAAGCTCCGGACGCAACAGGGAGCTCTGAAGAAACTCCGAAGTCAGCGCCAACCGACTCGTCGGCGTCACCCGAAGGAGCCGGTAGCCGCAGGACGGCCAGAAATCGGGCATGACGACGTCGGCCGTGCTTACTCTCTGCGAAGCACGTCAGCCTCCGAGCAGGGCCTGCTTCAGGTCTGCCTGCACGGGTTGATCGCCGAGCCAGATCTTGGTCAGCGCCCGATTGAACGCCTCGCCTGGAATGCGTCCCCTCGCCTTGCCGTTCCAGCCGAGAAGCGTACCGCCGTTGGCGAAGTCGAGCGTGATGACGTCCCCCTTCTTAACTTCCTTGAACGGCTTGATGAGCGAGATGAGCTGATCGGTTTCCTTCCTGACGGTAGCCAACTCTGCCGGGGTGTTGTTATCGGCCATCGTATCGACGATCGCCTTGATGATTTCTTCCGCGGGCGCCGATCGCAGCATGCTCAACTGGATCCGCCGCGGCCCCTTGGCGAATACGCCCGCCAGATCCTTCGCTTTCTGCGGGAGATAAAGGCTCACGACATAGATCTCGATCATGAGCTTGGCGCGAACGCCGGCGCCGTTGAGCACGAGTGTCCGACCGCCGACGGAAGTACTGTCGTCGAGCTTGACGCCGTTCACGACGGCCCCCGGCGCGGGCAGGGCCGCAAGCATTGCCACCAGCAAGACGGGGGCTGAGTTGCGAAGCACCTTCATCGGTACGTGTTAACTCGATGGGTTGGACAGCATCCGGACCTAAGGGTGCGGCGCAGCGACCGTCCACGGCCGCCGTTCCATCCACCGATCGTTGCGCGGCCCCCGCGCCCCTTCAAACCAGCGCGCCGCGGGACCCGTCGGCGGCGGGTTGGCTCGACACGCGGCTCGGGCTAGAGCGCGCTTACTTCCACGTATAGGTGAGCTGCACAGCCGCCAGATTGACGCTGTCCTTGTAGTGGCCGTTGACCAGGCCATAGGTCGCGGTGCTGCCCTGGTTCTGATTGATGCTCGGATTGCTCATGTAGATGTACGTGTACCCGAAGTCGAGCCAGGTCTGCGGATTGAACTTGTACTGCGCGCCGATTGAGAACCAGGTGCGGTTGTTGTCCGGCAGCCGCGCCGTGCGGTCGGTGTTGTTGACCGGAGTCTCGTCGTAGGCAATCCCGCCGCGGAACATCCACTGGTCGCTGTAGTGATAGTTGGCGCCGATCGACCCGCGCCACGTGTTCCTGAAGTTCTCGGGGACGCTCTGCAGCACCGTCCCATTGCTGCGCACGATGGTTAGATTCTGGACTGAGTCCCAGTTGGTGAACTGCAGGTCCGCCATCCAGTCCCAGCGATCGATGGCCTTGAAGAACGAGACATTGGTAGTCGAGGGGACCTTGAGGGAGACGCTCACGTCGCCGTTGTTGAACGGGAGGGGCGGAGGTAGCGGAATCGGGCAGCCCGCTCCGGTGTTGATGCAGCCGGACAATGCGGTAGCGATAGGAACCAGCGGCGCGGGCAAGCTCGTCGGTATCCCCGGGTTGGTGAATTCGACCGGGCCTGTGATCGTATACTTGATCGACGAGCGATAGGTGGCCCCGATGCGTGTCGAGCTGTCAATCTCCCAGAGCACGCCGATGTCCCAGCCCCAGGCGGTGTCGTCGCCGTGCACTTTTGCGAATGAGGTCGAGCCGGTGTACGCACCAACAATGGGAGCTACGCTGGTCGGCGGGATAACGCCGCCGGCCGCGGCAAGTTGCGCCGCCGTGGCGATCGTTCCCGCGTAATTCACATCGTTGGTCAGCGTGGCCTTGATGCGCTGCCAGTTCACGCCGGCGCCGATGGTGAAGTTGTCGGTCGGCTTCCACGACAGCGAGGGATTGATGTTGATCGTTTCGAGCTTGGATTCGATAGCCTGGAAGCGGCCGATCCAGTCGGAGTCGTATTCGGTCTTGAGCCCGAACGGCACGTTGACCCCGATGCCGAAGGCCCACTGCTTGTTCAGCGGCGCGACCAGATAAACGGCGGGAGTCACGGCGCAATCGCCCGCGTCGCCGCCGTTGCTGCCGAGGGGCTGCAGCGCCGCCGGTTGGGATTGGTCGTTCTGGAATTTGTTCGATGGACAGATCAGGCTCGCCGCGCCCGCAAACTGGATCCCAGGCATGCGCGACATGCCCGCAGGGTTCCAGAACACCGTGCTCGCATCTTCCGCTGCGGCGGCGCCGCCGGCAAACGCGTTGCCCAGCCCGCTCCCGCTCTGCTCCTGCAGCGCAAAGCCCGAGCCGTAAGCCTGACCACCTACGAGCGCCAGCAGGGCGCCGCCGACGGCTGCGGCGATGGTCGTGCGGCGGAACGGATGCGATCTCATTTTTTGGCTCCTCTCGAGTGAAATTCGTATTCTTGCTTCGATTCGTCGGCCCATGCGCGAGTGACCCGCGGGCGTGGCGGACGAAACTATACACCGGCCTCCCGGGCGGCGCATCGATTAGGCGAGCTTTGCCGGCTCCTCCGGCGGCAGCTCGCGCGGACGCCGGTCCATTCCTGTTGCAACATAAGTCAACGATGCCTCGGTCACCTTGACGCAGATCATCTTCCCTGGATTGCGCTGCGCGTAGACCTGCACGTCCACGGTGATCGAAGTGCGACCGACACGCGTGATCTCCGCGAAGAAGCTCACCACGTCGCCGACGAACACAGGCTGCTTGAACACGAACGCGTTGACCGCAACAGTGGCGACGCGCCCGCGCGCACGGCGCGCAGCAAGAATGCCGCCGGCGATGTCGACCTGCGACATGACCCAGCCGCCGAAGATGTCGCCGTGCTGATTGGCGTCGGCCGGCATCGGGACGACGCGCAGCGTCGGGTCCCTGTCGGGCAGCGAGATATCGTCGTCCATGATCGTTCAGGCGGTTTTCCCGCGCGCCTCGTCGCGCAGCTCCCGGCGCAGGATCTTGCCGACGTTCGACTTCGGCAGCTCGCGGCGGAACTCGACCTCCCGCGGGCACTTGTAACCGGTGAGATGCTCGCGGCAATGCGCCAGCAGCTTCTCCGCGCTGAGCGCATCGTCGCGCTTCACAACGAAGAGCTTGACCGCCTCCCCCGACTTCGCGTCGGGAACGCCGATCGCCGCGCATTCGAGCACGCCGGGATGCGTCACGACGACGGCCTCGATCTCGTTTGGATACACGTTGAATCCGGACACGAGGATCATGTCCTTCTTGCGGTCGACGATGCGCACGAAGCCGCCCTCGTCCATCACCCCGATGTCTCCGGTCGCGAGCCAGCCGTCCTGGTCCAGCACCTTCGCGGTCTCGTCGGGCCGGTTCCAGTAGCCCGCCATCACCTGCGGTCCCTTGATGCAGAGCTCGCCGCGCTCGCCGAGCGGCACTTCCTTACCCGAGTCGTCGCGCAGCACGGCGTCGGTGGACGGGATCGGCAGGCCGATCGAGCCGTTGTAATCGGGAAGGTCGAGCGGATTCATCGTTGCTCCAGGCGAGCTTTCGGTGAGGCCGTAGGCTTCGATGAGCGGCACGCCGGTCACTTTCTTCCAGCGCTCGGCGACCGCTTGCTGCACCGCCATTCCTCCGCCGAGCGCCAAGCGCAGCGACGAGAAGTCGAGCTTCGCGAAATCAGGGTTGTTGAGCAGCGCGTTGAACAGCGTGTTCACGCCCGTGAATGCGGTGAACCGATGCTTCGCCATCTCCTTGACGAAGCCCGGGATGTCGCGCGGGTTGGTGATGAGCACATTCTCGGCGCCGAGCGTCATGAAGATGAGGCAATTCGCGGTCAGCGAGAAGATGTGATAGAGCGGCAGCGGCGTGATGATGACTTGGCGCGCATCGCCAAGGGAGGGCTTCACCCACGCGCGCGCCTGCAACAGGTTCGCGATGATGTTCCGGTGCAGCAGCATGGCGCCCTTCGCCACCCCCGTCGTGCCGCCGGTGTATTGCAGGAATGCGATGTCATCGTGCCCGATCGGCCGGCGTTCGAGCGCGCTCTTCTCGCCTTCGGCGAGCGCCTCGGACAGACGGATCGCGCCGGGGATCTCCCAGGGCGGCACCATCTTCTTCACGTGCCGCAGCACGAAGTTGACGAGCATGCCTTTCAGCCCCATCAGCTCGCCGATGCTGGTGACGACCACGTGCTTGACCTTGGTGCGCGCGAGGACTTCCTGCAGCGTGTGCGCGAAGTTCTCCACCACGACGATCACCTCGGCGCCACTATCGATCAACTGATGCTCCAGCTCGCGCGCGGTGTACAGCGGGTTGGTGTTGACCACGGTGCAACCGGCGTTGAGCGTGCCGAAGAGACACACCGGGTACTGCAGGACGTTCGGCATCATCAGCGCGACGCGTGCGCCCTTGGCGAGGCCGCGCCCCTGCAGGAAAGCGCCGAATGCGTTCGACTTCGCGGCCAGCTCGGCGAACGTGATCGACTTGCCCATGCAGGTAAAGGCCGGCCGCGGTCCGAACTTGGCGACGACCTGCTCGAAAATGTCACGGATCGACGCGTAGGCGTTGACGTCGATCTCGGCGGGAACACCCTTGGGGTACGACTTGAGCCAGATTCGGTCCACGCTCCTCCCGCTTGCCGTTCCGCTCTCAGGACGGCTCGGCCACTGTGATGCTAGCAGACGCTGCTCAGGTTCCGGAACTCGCCGCGTAGTTGAGCGGCCCGCCACGGAACGGCGCGAAGCCGGTACCGAAAATCGCGCCAGCGTCGACGAGATCGGCGTCCGCGACGATGCCCTGTGCAAGCGCCGCCTTCGCTTCGCTCACGAACGGATCGATCAGCCGCTTCACGAGCCCGTCGGGCATCGCTCCGGGCGCATTCTTCGCCGCCTTGCCGCTCGACCAGTCGTAGAACCCGCGCTTCGTCTTGCGGCCGAGATGCCCCGCGGTAATCAGCTCGGTCAGTTTCTTCGGCGGCTCTTTCCCGTCGCCTAGCATCTTGCCGACGGCGAGACAGATATCGAGCCCCACCGTGTCGGCCAGCTCGATCGGCCCGACCGGCATCCCGAACCTGAGCGCCGCCTCGTCGACCGTTTCGGGCGCGATGCCTTCGTCGACCGCGCGCATCGCGGCCATCAGGTACGGGGCCAGCACGCGGTTGACGAGGAAGCCCGGCGCGCTCTTCACCGGCAGCGGCAGCTTGTCGATCTGGCGCGCGAACGCGGCGGCGCGCGGCACGAGATCGGTCTTCGTGTTCGCGCCGACGACGACCTCCACCAGCATCATGCGCGGCACCGGGTTGAAGAAGTGCAGCCCGATCAGGCGCGAAGGATCCTTGAGCGGCGTCGAGATCTGCTCGAGCGGGATGCTCGACGTGTTGGTTGCGAGAAGCGCATCGGGCTTCGCCTTCGCCTCCAGGTCGGCGAAGAGCTTCTGCTTCGCCTCGAGGTTCTCGAAGATCGCCTCGATGATGACGTCCGCGCGCGCCACGCCGTCGCCGGCAACGTCGGGAATGAGCCGATCCATCGCGTCGCGCACGCGCCGTGCATCCTTCAACCGGTCGCCGAAGAGCTTCGCCGCGCGCTCGATCGCTGGCTTGAGCCGCTCGGCGTTCTGGTCCTGCAGCGTGACGGCGAGCCCGCGCAGAGCGCACCACGCCGCGATGTCGCCGCCCATGGTGCCCGCTCCGACGACGTGCACGCGCGCGGCCGGCGCGGCATCGTCGCGCCCGAACGATTTCAACCGCTCCTGCAGCCGGAATACGCGGATGAGGTTCATCGCCGTGGGCGTTTTGAGGAGGTTCGCGATCGAGGCCGGATCGGACGCAGGCACGGCGAGCGCGTCGCCGTCGTGCTTCACCCAGATGTCGAGGATCGCGTAGGGCGCCGGGTAGTGCTCGCGGCGCGCGCGGGCGGCCACCTGCTTTCGCGCCTGCGCGGCCACGAGCGGACGCACCAGCGGGTTCAGCGTAAGCCCGAGCGCCAGGGGAAGCGTGCGCGCCGGCGGCATGGCGAAAAGCATCCCGCGCGCCGTGTTCATCATGATTCGCGGCGGCACGCATTCATCCGCAATGCCGAGCTTCTTCGCGCGCCGGGCGTCGATCATGCGGCCCGTGAGCAGCATGTCGAGCGCGGCCGGCGCGCCGGCGACGCGCGGCAGCCTCCGCATGCCGCCCCAGCCGGGAACGATGCCAAGCATCACTTCGGGCAGTCCCAGTCTCGTGCCGGGCTCGTCGACCACGACGCGGTAACGGCAGGCGAGCGCCAGCTCGAGCCCGCCCCCGAGGCAGAAGCCGCGAATGAGCGCGAGCGTCGGATAAGGTGTCGCAGAGAGCTCGTTGAACGCGTCCCAGCCGCGCTTCACCAGCGCGATCGCGTCGTCGACTGTCTTCAATTGCGTGAACTGATCGATGTCGGCGCCGGCGATGAAGCCGTTTTCCTTGCCCGAGCGGATCACGAGCCCCTTCGGCGGCGAGGCGGCCAGCTCGGCGAGCACTGCATGCAGCTCGTCGAACACATCGCTCGAGAGCGTATTGGTCGAGCTTCCCGCCTTGTCGAAGACGAGCCAAGCGATGCCGTCCGCGTCGCGCTCGAGCTTCCAGTGCTTGAGCATCACGCTCATGCGCGGCCCGCTTCGACGAGCATCGCGCCGCCCAGCCCGCCGCCGACGCAGATGGCCGCGACCCCGCGCTTGCCGCCCGTGCGCTTGAGCACGTTCAGCACGTGCAACACGATGCGCGCCCCCGACGCGCCGACCGGATGCCCGAGCGCGATCGCGCCGCCGTCGACGTTCAACTTCGTCTCGTCGAGCTGGCCGAATGCGCGGTCCAGTCCCAGCTCGCTGCGGCAGTAGTCGTCGCTTGCCCACGCGCGCAGGCACCCCAGCACCTGTGCGGCGAACGCCTCGTTGATCTCCCAGGCGTCGACGTCGTCGGGCACGAGACCATGGCGCCGCAGGAGCGGCGTTGCGGCGTGGACTGGACCGAGCCCCATCTGCGCGGGGTCGAGTCCCGCCCATTCGCTGTCGAGAATGCGCCCCAGCACGGGCAGCCGATACTTCGCGACTGCGGCTTCCGAGGCCAGGATCAGCCACGCCGCACCATCGGTGATCTGCGAGCTGTTGCCGGCGGTCACGTTGCCGTATTTGCGGTCGAAGAACGGTTTCAACTTGGCGAGATTTTCCGGAGTCGAATCCTCGCGCACCCCGTCGTCGGCTTCGAAGAGTTCGCCTTTGCCGTCGAAGAGCGGCTCGACCTCGCCCTTGAAGCGTCCCTCCTTCTGCGCGGCGAGCACGCGCTGATGGCTACGCGCGGCGAATTCGTCCATCTCGCGCCGCGTGATCCCGAAGCGGAAGGCGACGTTCTCGGCGGTTTGACCCATCAGCAGTCCGACCATGGGATCGGTGAGTCCTTTCATGATGCCGATGATCGGTGTCAATGCCGCCGCAGGATTGAGCCTCAGCAATGCCGCCGTCTTCGCAGCGACGCCCTTCGCGCTTGCGAAGTCGGCGAACCACAGCACCATTTTTTCCGAATAGAGAAGCGGCGCGCGAGAGAGCGCATCCACGCCGCCGGCGAGCACGAGGTGCGAGCGCTCGCCGCGGATGTTGGCCACCGCCGAATCGAGCGCCTGCATGCCCGAGGCGCAGTTGCGCATCACCGTCCAGCCGGGGACTTTCTTCCCGCAGCCCATGCGCAGCGCCACGACGCGTCCGATGTTTACCTCGTCTGGCGAAGGGCTCGCGCAGCCGAGGATGACTTCGTCCAGCTCGGGCGGGTCGAAGCGCTGGCGCAAGAGCAGCGCCCGTCCTGCCTGCACGGCGAGATCGGAAGCCGCGAAGGGTCCCGGCTTGTTGCGCGCCTTCAAGAACGGCGTGCGCGAACCGTCGACGACATAGACCGTCTGAGCCATGCTCACCTCGCTCGGTTCGATTCGTGGAGGCTATGCGGCCTCGCGGCGCGCCAGCGCTCCCGGCGCGGCGCTCATCGCAGGGGGCTTCATCTCGGAGGCGCCAAGGTCCTGCGCGAAATCGTCCACGCGCACGATCTGATCGAGGAGCCGCTTCGCGCGCCGCACGACCATCAATTCCTCGGCGTTGATGATGCCGGCGGCCTGTGCTGCCGCGGCTCGATCCTCACCTACTTTGATCTTGAGTGTCCCGTTTTTCTGCGCCTCCCGAATGCGCGCTTCGATCGGCTCGGCGGCAAGCGTGGCTTCGAGCGCCGCCTCGATCGCGCCGATGATCTCGCTCTCGGACTTGGGCAGATACATGCCGGCGGTCAATCGGTCGCGAGTTGCCGAGGGCTCGATCAGCAGCCGCGCGACCTCGTGACCGAGCTTGTCGGACGGAACGACGTACGGCCGTCCGAGCGGAAACACGGTGCGCCACATGATCGCCGCGATCAGGCGGTTCGGAAAGTTCGAGATGACGCCTTCGAGCGCGTTCTGCGCCTTGAACATCGCATCCCAGATCGCCCAGTGCATGAGCGGCGCGTCCGCGGGGTGCGCGCCCTCGTCCTGGTAGCGCTTGAGCACGCACGAGCACAGGAACATGTAGGAGAGCACGTCGCCAAGCCGCGCCGAGAGCTTCTCCTTGCGCTTGAGCGCACCGCCGAGGACTCCCATCGACACGTCGGCGAGGAAGGCGAGCGCGGCCGAGAAGCGCGTGAGCTGCTGGTAGTAGCGGAAGGTTTCCGGCGCGACGTCGGGACACGGCGCGAGGTGCGAGCCGGTGACGCCGAGCACGAAGGTGCGCGCGAAATTCGAGAGCACGAATCCGATGTGTCCGAAGAGCGCCTGGTCGAAGACGACCGACGCGTGCTCGGGGTCTTCCTCGCGCGTGGCCGCGATCTCCTTCAGAACGTAGGGGTGGCAGCGGATCGCGCCCTGGCCGAAGATGATGAGGCTGCGCGTCAGGATGTTGGCGCCTTCGACGGTGATCGAGACCGGCACCTGCATGTACGCCGCGCCGAGGAAATTCGACGGTCCCATGCAGATCCCCTTGCCGCCGGCCACGTCCATCGCATCGGTGATGATGCGGCGCCCGCGTTCGGTCAAGTGATACTTGGCGATTGCGGAGAGCACCGCGGGCTTCTCGCCGAGGTCGACCGCGCCGGCAAGCAGCCGATGCGTTGCGTCCATCGAGTACAGAAAGCCGCCCATGCGTGCGAGCGCTTCCTCGATGCCCTCAAACTTGCCGATCGGCGTCTTGAACTGGGTTCGCACGCGCGCGTAACCGCCCGTTGCGCGCACGACCATCTTGCTCATGCCCGTGGAGAGCGAAGGCAGCGAGATGGAACGGCCCGCGGCCAGCGACTCCATCAGCATGCGCCAGCCCTTGCCGACCATGGCTTTCCCGCCGATCACCCAGTCGATGGGAACGAAGACTTCGTTGCCCCAGTTGGGGCCGTTCTGGAACACCGCGTTGAGCGGCATGTGGCGGCGCCCGATGTTGACTCCGGGATGGCTGGTCGGGATCAGCGCGCAGGTGATGCCGAGGTCCTCCTTGTCGCCGAGAAGATGCTCCGGATCGAAGGCCCTGAACGCGAGGCCGAGAATCGTGGCCACCGGACCGAGCGTGATGTAGCGCTTCTCCCAGGTGAGCTTCAAGCCCAGCGTCTGCTTGCCCTGGTATTCGCCCATGCACACGATGCCATGATCGGGAATCGCTGCAGCGTCCGAGCCGGCGTGCGGGTTGGTGAGCGCGAAGCATGGAATCTCGAGGCCTTTGGCGAGCCGCGGCAGGAAGAAGCGCTTCTGCTCGTCGGTGCCGTAATGCAGCAGCAGCTCGCCGGGTCCGAGCGAGTTGGGCACCATCACGGTGACCACCGCGGCGCTGCAGCGCGAAGCGAGCTTCACCACCACCTGCGAATGCGCGTAAGCAGAGAACCCCAGCCCCCCGTACTCGCGCGGAATGATCATGCCGAGAAAGCCCTTGTCCTTGATGAACTGCCACACCGGCGGCGGCAGGTCCTTGTAGACGTGGGTTGTCTCCCAATCGCTCACCATGCCGCACAGCTCTTCGCACTCCCGGTCGAGAAAGCGCTGCTCCTCGGCGCTCAACTTGGACGCAGGGGTGGCGAGCCAATTCTCCCAGTCCGGGCGTCCGGAGAAGAGCTGCCCGTCCCAGCCCACCGTCCCGGCCTCGATCGCTTCGCGCTCGGTGGCGGTCATCGGCGGCAGGATCCGGCGAAAAGCGGCGAGCACCGCATCGCTCACGAGCTTGCGGCGAAGCGCGGGCACGTTGAGCGGAAGGGCGATGACGATGGCGACGATCGCCAGGAGCAGCACCAGCACGGCAGGCAGCGCGTGCGTCACCAGCGCGATGAGGAGCGCCACGGCGATCCCCGCGCTCCACATCCACCCCGCGCCATCGACGTACGCCAGCGCGAGGAAGCCGATGAAGACGGCGATGAGCCAGATCAAGGTCAGCATGAGAGACACTCCTAACGGGGCCCGAGCCTGCCGGGTCGCTCGCCGTCGAATTCGCTAAGCTCCGACACCTCGGGCAGCGGCGCGCGCAACCCGGCGATGAGAAACGGTGCCAATCGGCGCAGAAGCAGCTCGTCGTTGTCCGCCTCTCCCGGGGACAGCTCGGCGATCAGCTTGAGCGTGTCGGTGCCGGCAAGCGTGTACGAGAGCGCCCCCATGATGAAATGCAGCCGCCAGGTGAGCTCCTTCTTCGGCAGCTGCGGCAGCGCGCGGCGGAACGCCGCCTTGAAACGCGCGATCATCACGGCGTACTGGTCGGAGAGAAAGTGCCGGATGAACGGCGCCGGATCGGCGTATGCGCGCCCGAGCAGGCGCAGGAAATTCTTGCCGCCCCGCTCGCGGTCGCGCGCGAGCTTGAGCGCGGGGATGAACATCGCGGCGAGGATCTTCTCGCAGGAAAGCGGGTGCGGTGCCGCGGCGTGCTCGAAGCGCGTGAGCAAGGCGACCCGCTCCTGATTCATCGGATCGAGCCGCCGCGTCAGCACCGCCTCGAAGAGATCTTCCTTGCTGCCGAAGTGATAGTGCGCCGAGGCGAGATTCACGTCCGCCGCGGCCGTGATCTGGCGCAGCGAGGTTGCCTCGAAGCCGTGCTCCATGAACAGCTCCTCGGCCGCGTCGAGGATCTTCTCCTTGGTCAGCGAGCTTTTCGGCGCGTCGAAGGGAATGACTCGTCCTCCCATGGTTCCCCCCTTTGCCATTTCGAACGTAACGAGGAATCTGCTTTCCAGCCCAGCAGATCCTTCGACTCGCTTCGCTCGCTCAGGATGACGCAGCTGTTTCCGATCGCTGCGAGGCTTCGCCTCTTGCTCCCGGACAGCTATGTCAGTTAAACGTTTGTTTGAATCGGCTGTGATCTTAAGACGGCCTGCGCGGCGCTGTCAACGCGGCCGCAAAGCTTATCTCTTCGCCTCGGTCGCGTACACCGCGTCAAGCGCCGCCTTGAATTTCGCCAGCACCAGCGGCCGCTTGAGCTTGAGCGTGGGGGTCAGCAGCCCGTTCTCGATGCTCCAGGGGTCGTTCGTCGCAATGCAGTGGCGGATGCGCACCCAGCGCGGAAAATCCTTCAGCCGATCGTTGGCGTGCGCAAGCAGCGCCTGCTCGTCGTCTTCCTTCGTCACGGCGAGCAAGGTGAGAAACGGACGCCCTTCGCCAACCAGCATCACCTGCTCGAACATGGGATCGTGCAGCAGCGCGAACTCGACGTCCTGCGGCGGCAGCTTCTCGCCGTTCGACAGCACCAGGATGTCTTTCACGCGGCCGCGGATGTAGATGCGCCCTTCGCGGATCTCCGCCACATCGCCGGTGTGCAGCCAGCGGTCCGCGTCGATCGAGGCGCGCGTCGCCTCATCGTTGCGCCAGTAGCCGAGCATGACGTTGCCACCGCGCGCGAGGAGCTCGCCGCCGGCACCGATCCCGACCTCCACGCCGGGGAGCGCCTGTCCCACCGAGTCCGGGTCGTTGTCGTCGTCGCGGTTGACCGAGATCACCGGCGAAGCTTCGGTCATTCCGTAACCCTGCAGCATCGGCAAGCCAAGTCCGATGAAAGCGTGCGCGATTTCCGGATCGAGCGCGGCGCCGCCGACGACGGTAAGCCGCATCCGGCCACCGAGGCGCGCGAGGATCGGCTTCGCCACCAGAGCGCGCAGAAGCGGGACGAGCAACCGATCGAGAAGATTCCCCTCGCGGTTCTCCACTCGCCAGCCGCGTTCAGCGCACTGATCAAAGAGCCAGTGCTTCGCGGCGGAAGCGGCGAGCGTCTGGTCGATGCGCGCCTTGAACTTCTCGAAGATGCGCGGCACCGCAAACATCACCGTCGGCGCCTGCGAAACGAGATCATCGGCGAGCTGTGCGACGCTGCGCGCATAGACGACCTTGGCGCCGAGCGACAGCGGCAGATAGTAGCCGCCGGTACGCTCGAACATGTGCGACAGCGGCAGGACGGAGAGGAAGAGGTCGGTCGGACGCGCCATGCGGCATCCCTGACAGGACGTCACGTTGGCGATGATGTTGCCGTGCGCGAGCATGACGCCCTTGGGACGGCCGGAGGTCCCCGAGGTGTAGCAGATCGTCGCGAGCGTGTCCGGGGAGAGATCGCGGAACTCGGGCACGCCCGCGGCCGGCGGCAGGAATTTGTCGACGGACGCGGCATCGTCCGCGGCGTCGGGGCGCAGGACTCGGATCGGCGGCAAGGCGCGCCCGGTGTCCTGCAACGCCTTCGCCATGCGCTTCGTTTCGACGACGAGAAGCTTGGCTTCCGCGTTGTCGACGCACCACGCCGCGCTGTCCGGATTGTCCTCGACGTACAGCGGGACCACCACGAGCCCGAGCCCGAGTACGGCGAGATCGAGCGCAACCCAGTTGACGCCGTTCTTCAGGCACACCGCGACGCGTTCGCCCTCCGCGAGCCCGAGGCTTCGAAGCGCGGCCTGCCAGCGCGCGACGAGCGCGGCAACTTCCGCGACCGTGACGTCGCGCCACACGTCGCCTTCGCCGTGGCGATAGAGAACCTTGTCGGGCGCTGCGAGATGCTGCCGGAAATACTCGCCGATGTTGGCCACGCTGCCCCTCCTCCTCCGAGCGTCGCGTCGGGCGCGGAGGGATTCTGCCATACGAGGACCGATCCGGCCGAACCTATCGGCTCCACCGACAAGAGGCGTGCCGGTGATGCACGTGATCTCTCCCACGTATAATTCGACCCGTGTCGAACATCTCGATCAAGCGCCGCCACAAGCTGCCGCACAAGAGGGCGAAGGAAGCCGCGCAGAAGATCGCGCGCGATCTCAACAAGCGCTTCGATCTCGCCTACGAGTGGGAAGGCGACCACATCGTGTTCGAGCGGCCCGGCCTGTCGGGGACACTCCGCGTCGGCAAGACCGAGGTCCGGCTCGACGTGGAGTTGTCCTTCCTTCTGCTCGCGCTGAAAGGCCCGATCGAGCGCGAGATCAACAAAGAACTCGACGCGCTGTTCGGGAAGGCCTGAGAGTCCGCTTCATCTCGGCCGCGCTCGATTAGGGCTCGGGGAACGGCGCTCGATCGCCGGCGAAGATTGCACTGGCCAGCGCGGTCTCGCGCGTCTCTACGGTCGAGAGAAACTCGCTCGCGCCATGCATCCGCCGGAACGCCGCGGCTCCGCTCTCCAGAAAGGTTTGCAACGCGGCAAATCCGGCGGCGCGCGCCGGCGAGCGCATCGCAGCCAGCGCGGAGCGCAGCAGCGGCTTCGCCACGTAGCGGTCGAGTGCGCGGCCGACCTCGACGATGAGCGCGACCTGCCGCGCACGCTCCTGAGGATTCGCGAGCGAGCGGAATGCATCGCAATATGCGGCTACCGAAATGGCTACGCCAGGATCGAGCTTCTCGATCATCCTTCGGTCCAGCTCGGCCGAGAGAACGGAGAGCTCCATCGCGCGGGCGACGGTGGCGATCAGTCCCTGCGGGAGCACGCGAGTGATCACCGGTGCCACTCGCGCTAGATCGGAGTCGCGCCGGCTGTAGTCGCCCGGGCCGTAGAGCTCCGACTGAAAAAAGGCGATCGCCGCCGCATAGCGTGGCTGCCGTGCGAGATCGGCGTAGGTGGCGTTGAGGCGTCGCGCCTGCCAGGCGGCGAGCCGATCGAGTCGCGCGGCGAGATCCGGCGACGCGGCGCGCGCTTCGTGCAGCGCGCGTGCTCGTTCGAGCTGGCACACCAGATCGGTGGAAGCGGACATGAGTCGTGCAAGGGTATCGCATTAGATTGTTTTATCTAACTCGCCGGATTAGAGTCCGCGTGAAGTACTGATTTCCGCACTTTCCACACGGACCTTGGCGAGCCCTCCTCCGACATCGCTCCGCATCACGCGGCGCACGCTGCTCAAGGCAGCCGTGGCCGGTGTAGCCGCGCTCGTCGTGGCGCGCTGGCTGTACACCACTGTGTCCGCTCCGCCGCGGACCGCAGCAAGCGATGCAGCGCTCGACAGCGACGCACGGGCGATCCTCGCCGCGATCATCCCGGTGATCCTCGAGGGAGCGCTGCCGGTCGGGTCCGACGCGGCAGCCGCGCGCGATGAAACGCTCGCCGGGGCGAGAGAGGCCATTGCAGGATTGCCGCCGTCGGTGCGCCGGGAGCTCGATCAGCTCTTCGCGCTCCTCGCCTTCGCGCCGACTCGATGCATCGTCGCAGGCGTGTGGTCGCCATGGCCGGACGCATCGCGCGAATCGGTTGCCGCATTCCTCGGACACTGGCGCGATAGCCGCTTCGCGCTGTTGCGATCGGCGTACGAAGCGATGCATCAGATCGTTCTCGGCGCCTGGTATGGCAATCCGCGCTCCTGGGGTGCGATCGGCTACCCGGGCCCGCCCTCGCTCGCGGTCGGCTGAATGGCCACCGAGATCCTGCGGCAATCGACATTGCCCGACCCGTTTCGCGCCGGGCTCGCGAGCGGCTGGAAAGTCATCGACGCCTCGGTGCTGACCGAGGATCGCACCGTCGAGGCCGACGTCGCGATCGTCGGCACCGGCGCCGGCGGCGGCACCGCAGCGGAGATTCTCGCCAACGCCGGGCTCGCTGTGGTGATGATCGAGGAGGGGCCGCTCGTCACCTCGTCCGCCTTTCACATGCACGAGTCCGAAGCCTATCCGCAGCTCTATCAGGAATCGGCTGCGCGCAAGACGAAAGACAAGGCGATCAACATCCTCCAGGGACGCTGTGTCGGCGGCGGCACGACCGTCAACTGGACGTCGATCTTTCGCACGCCGGCCGCCACGCTCGCATATTGGGCGAGTGAATACGGCCTCTCAGGATTCCATGCAGCCGATCTCGCGCCCTGGTTCGAGCGGGCTGAGCAGCGCGTGAACGCGATCTCCTGGCCGGTCGACCCTAACGAGAACAACGAGGTGCTGCGCCGCGGCGCCCAGGCTCTGGGCCTGAGCGTCGGCGCGATCCGTCGCAACGTCAAGGGCTGCTGGAACATCGGTTATTGCGGCATGGGCTGCCCGACCAACGCCAAGCAGTCGATGCTGGTGACGACCATTCCCGCGGCGCTCGCGCGCGGCGCGACGCTTATCACGCGCGCGCGGGCCTGGGCTTTCGAGCAAGCACGCGGCCGCGTGCGCGCGCTCGACTGCATCGGGCTCGACGCTCGCGGCACCGATCCGACGCCGCGGCGGATCCGCGTGCGTGCCAAGACCTTCATCTCGGCTGGCGGGGCGATCGGCTCGCCGGCACTCCTCAAGCGGAGCGAGGTTCCCGACCCTCACGACATCGTCGGCAAGCGCACCTTCCTGCACCCGAGCCTCGTGGCCATCGCGCGGATGCCCGAACGCATCGATGGATTCTCAGGCGCGCCGCAGACGATCTATTCCGATCATTTCCTCGAGTCGGCAGCCCCCGACGGTCCGATCGGCTACAAACTCGAAGCAGCGCCGCTGCATCCGGTTCTCGGTGCAACGACCTTGCCGGGATTCGGCGCGGCGCACGCGCGATGGATGCACGAGCTGCCGTACGCGCATGCAGCGATTGCGCTCATGCGCGACGGATTTCATCGCGAGAGTCCTGGAGGCCGCGTCGAGCTCAAGAGCGACGGTACGCCGGTGCTCGACTATCCGCTCAACGATTATCTCTGGGACGGCGCGCGCCGCGCGCTCGCCACAATGGCCGAGATCCAGTTCGCCGCCGGCGCAAAGGAAGTGATGCCGGTGCGCCCCGCGGCCGTGAGCTACGCGAGTTGGCCCGAGGCACGCCGGGCGATCGCCGCGCTTCCGCTCGGTCCCGCGGCCGCGAACGTCGTGAGCGCGCACGTGATGGGCGGTTGTCCGCTCGGCCCCGATCCACGACGTGCCGTCGTCGACACAACCGGCCGCTATCGCGAGCTCGAGAATCTTTATGTGTTCGACGGCTCGCTCTTCCCCACGAGCATCGGCGCAAACCCGCAACTGTCGATCTACGCGATCACGGCGAAGCTCGCGAGCGGGCTCGCAGAGTTGCTGGCTCCGCAGCCCCAATCCTAGTCTCTCCAGCTCGTGCGGGAAACGAACCTGCGCCGTGCGCGTGCAACACACTCGATTAGTGTGATTGCTCTAAAGATGGGCGCTAGAGTGACATCGTGGCTATCGGATCGTTACTTCACCCAAGGAGCTGGAAATGTTGAAACAAACTGCACAGGACTTCAACGCGGGCCGCTATGCGGACGCCGCACTTGCCGCCTCGCGTCAGGTTTGGCTTGCTGGGCTGGGCGCCGCGATCGTCACTCGCGACTGGGCGCGAAACGACGCGGGTGACGTGTTCCGCGCGCTGGTCCGGGAAGGCGCGTCGGTCGAGTCGCACGCCAAGCGCGTGATCGGCAAACAGCTCGATCAATCGATCGCGACCGCGACTCGCGCGGTGACGAAGGCGCGCACGACCGCACTTACCGCGGTCAATGCGTTCGGCGGGCTCGTGGACGCCGCAGTCGGCGCGTTGCCTCAATTCCGGGCTCACGCTCCGAAGGCTCGGACCGCGTCGAAAGCGAAGCCCGTGAAGGCTCGCGTCGTTCGCAAGACGCGCCGTGGCAAGCGCGCTGCGCGCAGGGCTTCGTAGCACGCCTGTAGTACCATCGCGGCCACCGCATCCACTTGACCCGCCAGGGGCGCGGGGAGCTGGTATGGGGGCCGCGATATGAACTCCGTCAAAAGCCGCGCCGTCAAGCGATCGACGAAACCCCGGCGCCCGCGCATCGGTCTTGCGCTCGCCGGCGGCGGGCCGCTCGGCGCGATCTACGAAGTCGGAGCGCTGCTCGCGCTCGCCGAGTCGCTCGACGGCATCGACTTCAACGAGCTCGATGTCTACGTCGGCGTGTCTTCGGGCGGCTTCGTGGCCGCGGGCCTCGCGAACGGCATTTCGCCGGCGCAGATGTACCGTCTTTTCATTGCCGAGGATCGCGAGGCGGCACTCTCGCCTGCGCTGTTCCTGCGTCCGGCGTTCGGAGAATTCTTCCGTCGCGCGCTCTCGATTCCCACGCTGGCAGCCGCTTCCGCGGCCGATTTCCTGCGCGCGCCGCTCCGTCGCGGGGCGCTTTCCTCGTTCGCCGCCCTCGGGCGCGCGATACCGACGGGCATTTTCGATCAGCGCGCCATGCTGAGCTTCCTCGCGCGCCTCTTCGCGAGCGGCAGCCGCAGCAACGACTTCCGCGAGCTACCGCACAAGCTCTTCGTGGTGGCCACCAACCTGGACACCGGCGCGGCCGTCACCTTTGGCACACCCGGTTTCGACCAGACCCCCATCGACCGCGCGATCGCTGCCTCTGCGGCGCTGCCCGGGCTCTTTCCGCCGGTCGAGATCGATGGCGAGCATTACGTCGACGGCGCGCTCAACAAGACCCTCCATGCTTCGGTCGCGCTCGACCAGGGGATCGATCTCCTCCTCTGCGTCAATCCGCTCGTGCCCTTCGACGCCACCGCGGCCGCCCGGCGCCGCCGGCTCACCGTCGCAAAGCTCGACCATGGCGGCCTGCCGCTCGTCCTCGCGCAGACGTTCCGCGCGATCATCCATTCGCGGATGAAAGTAGGCATGGAAAAATACCACCAGCAGTATCCGCACGCCGACATTCTGCTCTTCGAGCCGGATCGCGAGGACGCCGACATGTTCTTCGCCAACATCTTCAGCTATACGCACCGGGCACGGCTGTGCGAGACGGCGTACCGCAACACGCGCGCGCGCCTCCTTGCGCAATACGGCGCGCTCGAGCCGATGCTCGGCCGGCACGGGATCCGCATCGACGTCGATCGGCTGCGCGAGCGGAAGCGGCCGATCCACGCCGCGCTCGCCGATCCGCGTCCGCTTTTCGTCGAGCCGCCGAGCGTGAAAGCGGCGGCGCACGCGCTCGAGCGCACGCTCGACGCGCTCGCCGGATGGCTGCCGCGCGGTGAGCCGGGACGCGCGTCGGCGCGGAGCTAGCTCCGCTCCCCATCCATGGCGGAGCGCAAGCGTCCCCGCCGCACCCGCGAGCGCATCCTCGAAACGGCGCTCGCGCTTTTCAATCGCGTCGGCGAACCCAACGTCACGACGGCTGACATCGCCGACGAGATGGAGATCAGCCCCGGCAACCTCTACTATCATTTCTGCAACAAGGACGAGATCATCGCCGAGCTCTTCGCGGCCTTCGAGCGGCGCGCCGACGAAGTGCTGGCGGTGCCGGGAGCGCGCCCGGTGTCGGTGGAGGATCTGTGGCTCACCCTGCATTTGCTGTTCGAAGCAATGTGGGACCACCGTTTCATCTTCCGCGACCTGGACGAGATCCTGTCGCGCAACCGCAGCCTCGGCTCGCGCTTCGCACTCGTCATGCGGCGCGGCACGCGCACCGTGATAGAGTTGTGTCGCGGGCTCGTCGCCGCCGGCGAGATGCAGGCGTCCGAGCGCGAGATCGCGTCGCTCGCCGAGAGCGTCGCCCTGGTCGCAACCTACTGGATTTCGTACCAGCGAATCACGGCCGGCGGGCGCTCGCCCGATGCGGTGAGCCTCGACCGCGCCGCGTATCAGGTCCTGTCGATCATCGCGCCGTTCCTGCGCGGTGATGCGCGCGCGCTGGTCGAGCGACTGGGCGACGAGTATCTCTGAGGACAAGGAAGGACCGCGATGGCGAAAAAGTGGGCGAAGTTTCCGCACGCCGACAAGGCCTATGTCTACGACGGCCCGAACCTGAAGCTGCACTGGGCGCGACTGCACCGCGGCGACTGCGAGCCGTTTCCCAAGGACGCCGGCGCCGTGGAAGCGTGGCGGGCCTACCACGCGGGCAACTTCGAGTCCGCGGTCGACGCCGGCACGAAAGCCGGCGGCGCGGCGATGAATGCGGCCATCAAGGCGCAATCGATTTACGCCAACTATCTCGAGAAACAGGAAAAGGCGAAGCTTGCGCTCTTCGAGGAAGCCGCGGCATGGGCAAGCGAACGGCGCACTGCGGCCGCCAAGGACGCCAACGCGCACTATCTCTACGCATACGCGCTCGGCCGCTACAGCCAGGGCATCTCGGTCGCCAAGGCGCTGGCTCAGGGCTTCGGCGGCAAGATCAAGGACGCGCTTGGCATTGCGCTCAAGCTCGCGCCGTCACACGCCGACGCGCACACGGCCTTCGGCGCGTATCAGGCGGAGGTGATCAACAAGGTCGGCGGCCTCGTTGCGGGTTTGACCTACGGTGCGAAAAAGGAATCCGCGCTCGAGCACTACCAGAAGGCGCTCAAGCTCAATCCCGATTCGGCCATCGCGCGAATCGAGTACGCCAACGGTCTCATCCTACTCTTCGGCAAGGAGAAGCTCGACGAGGCGACGAAGGTCTACGAACAGGCGGCGAAGTGCAAGCCGGCGGACGCGATGGAGCGGCTCGACGTGGAGCTGGCGCGTTCGGAGCTCGAGTAGAGAAACGCTTCTTACGCCAATGCGAAGCGCTCGATCGCCTCCGCGCTCGGCGCTTCCTCCCACGGCCACGGCGCCATCAGGGTCGCCAGCACCAGCTTCTCGAACTCGGGCGAGAAGCGCTCGATGACGCGCTCGGGATCGGGACAGAGCCCCCGATCGGTGATCAGCCCGAATTGCACTTCTCCTGCGTAGGTGATGATCGACACCCCCATGCCGATGTTGCCCGACTGCGGCACCCAAAACATCAGCCGGTCGATTCTCGCGCCGGCGAAGTAGAGCGCCTGCTGCGGTCCCGGAACGTTGGTCATCACCGCGGTGGCGTTCCTGGCGAGCATCGCCAGCAGCTGCTCCTGCAGCACTTCTGGCCCGGCGCCCATCGCGGCAAGGATGCCGAGTGCGATCACCGGCTGGTAGGAGCCTTTCAGCGCGCGCATGTTGGCGCGGACCGCGTAGAGACGTGCGACGGGATTCTCGATCCCGATCGGAAGCTCGAGAAACACCAGCCCGAACTTGTTGCCGAGGCGATGGGCCTTCTCCGGCGGGCGCAGATTCACCGGCACCAGCGCGCGAATCATCACCTCGTCGACCGCCTCACCGCGGCGCACGAGATAAGCGCGGAGCGCTCCCGCAACGCATGAGAGCAGCACGTCGTTCACGGAACAGTCGAGCGCTCTGCCCACGGCCTTCACTTCATCGAGCGGAATCGGGTCGGCCCAGGCCACGCGCTTGGCCACGCCGGGCTCGCCTTTGAACCGCGTGGCCGAGTCCTCGCCCATCAGCACGAGCTTCGCGATCTCGCCCGCGAGCGCCCCTCCCTGTTGCGCGAGGGCGACCGCCTGTCCGGGATCGCGCAACAGCTCGCTTCCCTTGTCGATCAGCGTCGAGCCCGCGCTGGATGCCATCTTCAGCACACCCGAGAGCGGCGCAAGAAGCTCGGCGATCGGATCGCCGTCCGCGTCGGCACGCCTGTCCGGCGGTATCGGGGGCGACTTCGAGGTCTTCCCCCTGCGATCGGCATCGGTCATCGACAGCAGCACCTGGATCAGCGCGATGCCGTCCGCGTAGCAGTGATGGATGCGCAGGATCACCGCGCTGCCGCCCTTGTAGTGCGCCACGAGATGGAACTGCCACAAGGGATGAGCGTGATCCAGCGCCGTGCTGACGAGCCGGCTAACGAGCGCTTCCAGCTCGACGTCGCCCGCGCCGCGCTTGAGCTCGAGGCGCTGCACGTGATGCGCGAGGTCGAAGTGCTCGTCGGTCCGCCATTGATACCCGCCGGCGGAGGTCACTGGCCGTTGCCGGAACCGGGGGAAATAAAGAAAGCGCCTGCCGATCGTCGTTCGCAGCCGCGCGATGGAAAGGCGCTCGCGCAGGACGAGCACGCCGCAGATCACCATGAGATTGCTCGGCCGGTCCATGCGCAGCCAGGCAACGTCGACGCTCGACATGCTTTCGCGCTTCGCAGACATGGTAAGGAGATGTTTGCTGGCGGCTCGCGGGTCGCGCTAAAGTAGCATAAAGCGGAGCGCTCGAAACGAAGCGCGATCGAAGCGAAATGAAATCCGAGGAGGAACGATGGCCGCCGCACCGAAAGACCTGAAAGCGAAGTTCGAAGCCGCTGCCGCTGCAGCGAAGCAGACCAAGAAGCGCCCGGACAACGCGACGCTGCTCAAGCTCTATTCGTACTACAAGCAGGCGACCGACGGTGACGTAAAGGGCGACCGACCGGGAGGCTTCGATTTCGTTGGCGGCGCGAAGTACGACGCGTGGGGCAAGCTCAAGGGGATGAGCAAGGACGACGCGATGCAGAACTACATCAAACAGGTCGAACGGCTGAACCGCGAGTAAAGCCGGCTACCTCCCGGCTGCGCGCGTCCTCTTCTTCCCGCGTGGCGATGAGCGCTTGCCCGGCACGCGACGCTCCTTGAGCAGCGCGTTCACCCGCTCGGACAACTCGTCGACGCGCTCGGTGAGCTTCCGCACGTCGGCCGCGGAGTAAACGCCGAGCCGGCCCAGCGCGCGCTCGACGCGCTTTTCGAAAACCTGCTCGAGCTTGTCCCAGGTGCCGCCGGCGATCGCTTGCATCTCTTTCGCCTTGGCTTTCGCCGCGCCACGCGCGGCTTCCGCAGTGTGCGCCGCGACGCCACGGGTCTTCGCTTCCAGGCCCTCGCCCTGTTTCACCAGCGACTCGAAGACCTGTGCGCCGCCCTCCTGCGCCTTGGCGAAGGCGCCGAGGCCCGCGAGCCAGATCTGGCGCGACGAATCAAGGACCGCCTGCGCGAGCCCCTTGGTCGGATCGGACTCTCCCGAGCCTAACTCGGCTTTCGCTTTCTTGAGCATTCGTCTTCTCCTCGGCGGTCAATTGGCGGAACGATCGAGCCACGAGTCTATGCGCTTCGCCTAGAGCAATCATACTAAAATGCCTGCAATGGGAGGAATCGCAATGGCCTACTTTGTCACCGGCGGGACTGGTTTCATCGGCCGCTTTCTGATTGGCAATCTTCTCAAGCGCGGCGACCCGATCTACGTTCTCGTGCGCAAAGGCTCGCAGAAGAAGCTCGCCAGCCTGCGCCAGGAATGGGGAGCGAGCGAAGCGCAGGTCATCACCGTGGCCGGCGATCTCGCCAAGCCTTTGCTCGGCGTGGCGGACGCAGAGATCGCGAAGCTCAAGGGCAAGGTCAAGCACGTGTTCCACCTCGCCGCGATCTACGACCTCGCCGCGAGCGCCGATGCACAGGAGCTCGCCAACATCGACGGCACCCGGCACGCGATCGACTTCGCCACAGCCGTGCAGGCCGGCTGCTTCCACCATGTCAGCTCGATCGCGGCAGCCGGCCTCTACGAGGGAACATTCCGGGAGGACATGTTCGAGGAGGCCGAGGAGCTCGATCATCCGTACTTCAAGACCAAGCACGTCTCGGAAGGGATCGTTCGCAACGAATACAAGCGACCGTGGCGCGTCTATCGTCCCGGGTTCGTTGTTGGGCACTCGAAGACCGGCTACATCGACAAGATCGACGGCCCGTACTACTTCTTCAAGCTCATCCAGAAGATGCGCAAGATGCTGCCGGTGTGGGTGCCGACGATCGGCATCGAGGGCGGACGCATCAACATCGTGCCGGTCGACTTCGTCGCCGACGCGCTCGATCATCTCGCGCACAAGAAAGGGCTCGACGGCAAGTGCTTCCATCTGACCGATCCGGCCCCGCACCGGATCGGCGAGGTGCTCAACATCTTCGCCAAGGCGGCGCACGCGCCGCAGATGACGATGCGCATCAACGCGCGGATGTTCGGATTCATTCCCGCGCCGATCCTCTACGGCATCGGGTCGCTCGCGCCGATCAAGCGGATGATCCGCGCGGTGCTCAAGGACCTGGGCATTCCGAAGGACGTGTTCCAGTTCGTCAACTGGCCGACGCGCTACGACAACCGCGAGGCGGCGAAGGCGCTCAAAGGCTCCGGCATCGCAGTCCCGCACCTGGAGACCTACGCGGCAAAGCTGTGGGACTACTGGGAGCGCAACCTCGATCCCGATCTCTTCATCGACCGCAGCTTGTCGGGGCAGGTCACGGATCGCGTCGTCGTCGTCACTGGAGCGTCCTCGGGGATCGGGCGGGCCACGGCATTGAAGCTCGCCGCGGCGGGCGCGAAGGTCATGCTCGTCGCGCGCGGCGAAGAAAAGCTCATCGAGACGAAAGAGGAGATCGACGCCGCCGGCGGCAAGGCCTGGATCTACACCTGCGACGTCTCCGACATGGCCTCCTGCGATGCGCTTGTCGCCAAGGTGCTGAGGGAGCACGGCTCCTGCGACTATCTTGTCAACAACGCGGGCCGCTCGATCAGGCGCGGAGTGCTCAACTCGCTCGACCGCTTCCACGATTTCGAGCGCACGATGCAGCTCAACTATTTCGGAGCGCTGCGGCTCATCATGGGTTTCCTGCCGGGCATGGTGGCGAACAAACGCGGCCACATCATCAACATCTCGTCGATCGGCGTTCTCTCCAACGCTCCGCGCTTCTCGGCGTACGTCGCCTCGAAGTCGGCGATGGACGCGTTCTCCGCCTGCGCCGCTTCCGAGTTTCTCGACAAGGGCATCAGCTTCACGACGATCAACATGCCGCTGGTGCGCACGCCGATGATCGCGCCGACCAAGATGTACGAGAGCGTGCCCACGCTCTCGTCGGAGGAAGCGGCCGATCTCGTCGTCGAGGCGATCGTCTACAAGCCGGTGCGCATCGCCACGCGGCTCGGCGTCTTCGGCGCGGTCGCGCACGCGATCGCGCCCAAGCTCACGCAGATTCTCCTCAATACGGCGTTCAACATGTTCCCTGATTCGGCCGCCGCCGCGGGCAAGAAGGAAGGCGAGCCGCAGCCGCTCAGCGCGGAACAGATGGCATTTGCGGCGCTGACGCAGGGTATACACTGGTAGTGCGCCACAGCAAAAGCAGATCGCGCGGCGCGAAGCTTGTAATGAGGTGTCCTGAATCGTCAATGGACGCCTTGGCGATTATTCACGTGCCTTGGCGATCGCTTCCAGATAATCTGGGCCCGGGTAATGAATTGGCCGGTCGTCACAGTGCCCGAACCCAGCCTGTGAAGGACTCTCCGCAAGCAACCGGCCGGGCTGAGGAGATCGCCGTGGAAACGAGAAATCACTACTGGCTGCTGGATTGCATCCTCGCACTGACTGCCATCGCACTGGGTACGACTGCCCTGTGCTCGTTCGCTGGAGTGGCCGAGTCGGAATCCGTATTGGTCTTCGCCGCGGAGCTGCTCGCCTGCGTCGCGGCCGTGATCGCGAGCTCGCTATTCATCGGTTTCGCGTGGCACGATCATCGTGCGAACGAACGCGCTGCCGACCTCCGGGCGCATCAGGAGCTGCACGCCGCCTTCATGAAGCGCATTGCTCCTCGCATCGTCGAGACTCCGGTCGTTGCACCCGAGCCGGTCGCAGCGGATGAATCGCCCAAGGCTGACGAAGTGCCCGAGACCCTGCTGGTCACTTCGCTGACGGACGCGATGGCCGAACGCAGCGTGCAGCGCCGGCAGCAGGCGCGCCGGGCAGTGGAAGCGGTTGCAGCGGCAGCCTGACCGCTGCTGGATCGACCTCGTTCGAGCCGGCCCGCGCCCTGCGGGCTGGCTCGTTCTTGCGCACGATGTCACAGATACGAGATAGTACTATAGGAGGTCGACCCGCCGCCCGCGGCCACAACCACTGCAACGAGAACGCTCGCAAGCGCACCATGCAGGCGTCAGCTCGCATTACCGTCTTCCTGTTCACCGATATCGAGGGCAGCACCCGGTTGTGGGAACAGCAGCCCGAGCGGATGCGCCCGGCATTGGCACATCACGATGCGATCGCCCGCGCCGCCGTCGAGAACCATCACGGCACGGTCGTGAAAATGAGCGGCGACGGCATTCACGCCGCGTTCGATGATCCCCTCGATGCACTGAATGCCTGTCTGGAATTGCAGCACACACTCGCCGATCCCGCACGCACGAATGGGATCGCGTTGCGCGCGCGCTGCGGATTGCACGCCGGCGTCGACGAGCGCCGCGACAACGACTTCTTCGGGCGATCGGTCAACCGCGCCGCGCGGATCATGAGCGCCGCTCACGGCGGCCAGATCCTGGTATCGGAGGCCGTGGCAGCGCTTCTTCGCGACCGCCTGCCGGAAAGCGTCAGCTTGAGCGATCTCGGCTCGGTGCGCCTGCGCGATCTCGAGAGTCCGGAGCGTATCTACCAGATTGCGCATCCAGAGCTGCAGCACGCGTTCCCGCCGCTGCGCTCGCTGGAGGACACGCCGAATAACCTGCCGCAGCAGGTCACCTCGTTCATCGGTCGCGACCGCGAGCTCGCCGAAGTGAAGATTCTGCTCGCGAAGACGCGGCTACTCACATTAGTAGGTGTAGGTGGCATCGGCAAGACTCGGCTGTCGTTGCAGGCAGCCGCCGACGCGATGGACGAATTTCCCGACGGCGTCTGGTTCGTCGAACTGGCCCCGCTGACGGATGCGCAGCGTGTGCCCCAGACGGTGGCCTCGTTGCTCGGCGTGAAGGAGGAAGCGGGCCGGCCGGTGATCGAGGCGCTGCTCAAGTACGTCAAGGACCGTCAGCTCTTGCTCGTTGTCGACAACTGCGAGCATCTGACACAGGCCTGCGCCGAGCTCGCGAGCCAATTGTTGCAGTCGGCGCCAAGAGTGAAATTGTTGGCAACGAGTCGCGAGCATCTGCGCACTTCTGGTGAATACGTCTATGCTGTCCCGGCGCTTTCGCTGCCCGACCCGCAAAGCGCCATTACGAGCGAGTCGCTCGCTCAATTCGAAGCGGCGCGGCTTTTCGTCGAGCGCGCGGTTGCCGCGCAGCCCGCGTTCGAAGCAAGCGACCGCAATGCACCGGCGGTTGTCGATATCTGTCGTCGACTGGACGGCATTCCGCTCGCCATCGAGCTTGCGGCCGCGCGAGTCCGCGCACTCTCGCTCGACACGATTGCGGCGCGCTTGAGCGACCGCTTTCGCTTGCTCGGCGGCGGCGATCGGGCAGCGTTACCGCGACAACAGACGCTGCGAGCACTGATCGATTGGAGCTACGAGCTGCTCAGCGAGCCCGAGCGCGCCGTGCTGCGCCGGCTCGCGGTGTTCGCGGGGGGATGGACGTTGGAAGCTGCAGAAGCGGTGGTCATTGACGGGGACGTCAAGCAACCGGCCGTGCTGGATCTCCTGACCAGGTTGGTAGAGAGGTCGCTCGTCGTGTGGGATCCGGAGAACGGGCGTTATCGATTACTTGAGACAGTTCGACAGTACGCTCGGGAGCGGCTGAATGATTCGGAGGAAGAAGGGCAAACTCGAGCGCGCCATCTCACTTTCTATCTCGCTGTTGCGGAAAATGCGGGAGCAGAACTTGCCGGTCCCGAACAACTGCGCTGGCTGAGCCATCTTGATGTGGACCGCGAAAACCTACTTACTGCACTTGCGGCGGCGCGTGAATCACGCGAAGCCGATAGCGGCTACCGCCTGGTGCATGCCATCAAACTGTACTGGTTCATGCGGGGCCTGCTTGACCTTGGCTACCGTGCGACGGTTGAAGCCATCTCGGTTCCCACCACTCAACCGCATAGTTTGTCGCGCTGCAGAGCACTGTGGGTCGCAGGGCAGATCTGCAGCTACACAGGGCGCTACACTGAAGCTCAGCAGTATCTTCATGAAAGCTTGGCGATCGCTCGACATCATGACGATCGGCGCATGATCGCTACTGTACAGAATTACCTTGCTCTTGCCGCGCTCGGGCAAGGAGATCGCGCAGCGGCCCAAGTTCATTGCAAAGGAGCGCTCGATCTGGCGCGCGAATTGGGCAACAAACGCGAAATCGCGGTTGCATCCAATGCGTTGGCACAACTGAACCGCCTCGACGGAAAACTGGATGGCGCCGAGCCTCTTTACGAGGAAGTGGTAACCCTCGCCCGGGAGTTGCACGATCAGGAATTCGAGGCTATTGGCATTCTAGGATTGGCAATGGTCGCGACCATGCGGGATTTGGCGGTACGAGCACGCGATCTGCTGCGCGAGGTATTGACGATTGCCGACAAAACCGGTTCAAAGACTGCGGGACAAAGCGCGCTGGAAGTCTCTGCCGGCCTTGCCGCTTTGGAGAAAGATTGGGAGCGTTCCGCTCGCCTGTACGGTGCCGCGGAGGCTCAAACGCTGCGCACTGGGATTCGCAGAGATCCTGCTGACGAAGGGTTTTTGCAGCCACTCCTTGCCAGAGCACGCGAGGCATTGGGCGAGTCGCGTTTTGCGCTAGCCGAAGCGTCGGGTCGTGCGCTTCCAGTCGAACAGGCGATCGAGGACGTGCGCCTGTGGCTATCGTCAAGTACGGGCGGGCCCTAACCGCGAGTCATTGCCGAGGGTGGCTTACACGGTCGTTGCCCGCCGATGCTCCTAGGCAGACGGGCGAGCTCGATCGCGCTACTGCGTTGAGCGCGCGGTTGAGCGCCCGACACGACCCCTCGGGTCTAACTGATCAGCCAGGGGTCGAGGAGCGCGCAATAGGCCTTGTCACCGCGCGAGCTTCGAAGCTGCAGCCCGTACGTGTAGGATCCTTGGCTACCCATTGCCTTTTTGTTGTACTTAAGTGTTAGGGTGTCTCCGCTTACCTGGGCATCCTTGAACTCATCGCCCGGATCGCTCTTGATCAAGATGCCGTACTTGAATGACTCCTTGGAGAATTCGTAGCCAGGAGTCACGATCTTCCATGTAATGGTTCGCTGCTGGTTAGTCGGGCCAGGCCTCATATCGAGATCCGGCCCGTCAGTCGTGCTTGGGCTCGTGACCTTAATGTCGCCCCCCGCACAATCGTTGACAGTAACTATGAGCGAGCAGTCCTTTGTGTCGCAATGTACGTTATGGCTGAATAAGTTCTCAACATAGACAGGCCGATTCTGGAAATAGGAAGGTTTAAGTCCCGGTGAGCCACAGCCGACCAGTACACTAGACGCAATCGCCGTCAAGAACAAAGTTCCGCTTCGCATTTTGCCTCTCCCTGATACGCCAATTCGATCCCGGCAGATTCGTGTGATTGCCGTTGGCGCCGCGACCGAATCAGCCGGTTTCCCCTAGACACCATATGCTGCGTTGCCCTCAAGCATTGTCGACTAAGCCCCCGCTCTGTGCAAGAAGTAGCCTACACATGATAACAACGACAGCCGAGGTAACTTGATCCAAGATCGAGTCAACCCGCTACTACGCGGGCTGGCTCGACCTCCCGCGCCACCCTCTCGATCACCCCCTCATCCGCCAGCAACGCATTGTGCCCCACGCCGACGAACGCCACGTTCTCTGCACAAGTTAGCGTGCTGCTCGCCTGCGGCGCGACCATGCTGTCGTGCCGCGACCAGATCGAGGTGATCGGCGCTGGAGGAGCCTTGCTTTCGTCACGGTTCAATTCGACGAGCCACGGATTGCCCGGCCGCATCTGCTCGAGCCCGCGGCCGGGGAAACTCCACGCGAGAACGCTGCCGTGATGGGGCGTGCCGATGGTGATTAGCTTCGCAGCTCGGCCAGCGCCGAAGCGGCGCAGATACGCACGCGCGACGAGTCCGCCCATGCTGTGCCCGACGAGGACGACGCGTTCCGCTTCGGTCGCGGAGCAAATCTCGCTCACCTTCGCCGCGAGCTGTGCGGCGAAGTGTTCGATGTCGGCGTGTGGCGGTCCGTAATTCATCGTGTAGATAGGCGCCACGCCGAGCCGCGCGAGACGGCGGCGCGGCAGAAACCACATGCCGTCGTTGACGAGCACGCCATGGATCAGCAGCACCGGCCGCGACGCACGCGCAGCGGGCGGGTCGTGCATCAGCAGGCGATGCAATGCCATCAGCGGCCACGAGACTCCGAGTACCCAGGTTTCGGTGAAGAAGAGGCGCACCGTCGCCGCGATGCCGATTCGTGCCTCCGGTGGCCGCGGTGTGCGCCAGATCCACGTCACCGCAAACCAGATCGCGACCAGAACGACCGCGGGCGCGAAGTAGACGAGCGGCGCGCCGGCGACGAACCACCAGATATCAGCACCGTTGGCGATGTGGTGCGCCGCCCAGGATACGTAGCCGGCGACGCCAGCAACCAGCAGACCGAGGAGAAGAACTGCGGTCACGCTCGTGGATTCACACAACAGATTCCTCGCGCTCCGCGCTCGGAATGACCCACCAAATTAGTCATCGCTTTGAGTCGCCCGCTTCCGCCCGCCAGCTCCGCAGCGCCTCGAGGGCGTCGGACAGCTCCGACAGCACTTGCACTCCCGACAAGCTCTTGCGTACGCGGCGCAGATGCTCGCCTCCCGCCCATAATGCGACGGTCGAGGGCAACTGACGCCGCAGCAAGGCGAGCGTATCGCCGGCCTGGCGCAGCGGAAACGCCGACGAGAACGACAGCGCGACGATGTTGACCTTGTGGGCGGCGGCGGCCCGCCGGATGTCCTCGAACGGCGTCTGCGTTCCGAGCGAGATGCATTGCGTACCCTCGGGCGTGAGCAGCGCGTCGACCATGAGCAGGCCCAGTCCATGCTGCTCGCCCGGGACCGTGGTCAGGAGGATTCGCGGCGTTCCCGGCTGCCGCGCAAACGCGGCCATCGCGCTGCGCAGCACGGCCTGCGTAAGCTCCGTGTAGAGGTGCTCCTCGAACACCTGCAGCTCGCCGCGCATCCAGGCTTCACCGACTGCGCGGTTGAGCGGCGCGATCGTCTCCATCACGAAGCGTTGCACGCCCTGACGCAGCAACAAGTTCGCAAGCAACGCCTGCAATCCCGCCACGTCGTGACTCTTGAGCACCGCGAGCACGTCGCGCTCCATCGCCGGCGCGAGCGCGTCGCGCCGCGGATGAATGCGCTTCTCGGCGAGCGCATTCAGGTCTTCCAGCGATTGGCGGATCAGCTTCCCCGGACGCAAGCCGGTATCCATGAGCCGCTTGATGGTCCGCAGCTTTGCGACGTCGGCCGCAGCGTATTGGCGTTCGGCGTTGTCGTCGCGGCCGGGCCGAGGGAAGCCGTAGCGGCGCTCCCAGATGCGCAGCACGTCTTTCGACAACCCGGTCTCGCGCTCGACGGCGCTGATGTTGAGCGGCGCTTCTGCGTGTTCCATGCGCTGTAGTGCGTCCAGGACAGTCGGCGATTGCACGCAAGATGCTAGTCGCCACCTGCGGATCTGTCCACGACAAGAGCCGGTGCTATACTGATTTGGTCGCCAACCGACCGCGCTCCGCCATGGACTTCCATCGCCTCCTGCCCGCTGCCGCGCTGCTGGCGCTGCTGGCGAGCGGGCCAGTGTCGGCACAGCAAACGACGCCAGCGCAAGCGAACACCTGCCCGCCGCTCCTCGATCACGAATTCAGCCGCCTGCAGACGGGCAAGTCCGAATCGCTCTGCCAGTATCGGGGCAAGGTGCTGCTGATCGTGAACACCGCGAGCTACTGCGGCTACACGCATCAGTACGAGGGGCTCGAGGCGATGTATCGCAAGTACAAGGATCGCGGGCTCGTCGTGCTCGGCTTTCCTTCAAACGATTTCGGCGCGCAGGAGCCGGGCAGCAACAAGGAGATCGCGGAATTCTGCCGGCTCACCTACGGCGTGCAATTCCCGATGTTCGAGAAGTCGAGCGTCAAGAATCTGCAGAGCAATCCGCTCTACGCCGAACTGCGCGAGAAAACCGGACAGGTCCCGAAGTGGAACTTCTTCAAGTACGTGCTCGATCGCAACGGCAAGCCGGCGGGGACCTTCGCCAGCGCCGTGGAGCCGGACAATCGCGATCTCAACTCGCTGGTGGAAAGATTGCTCAGCGAGAAGCCCGCTTCCTGAAGTCTCGTCGAGACGTGGGGCTGCTGCGAAGCGGCTTCGCCGCGCGGTATAATTACCGCCCTTCGGCGAGCTAGCTCAGCTGGTTAGAGCAGAGGAATCATAATCCTTTGGTCGGGGGTTCGAGTCCCTCGCTCGCTACCACGATTTCGCTCTTGAACGGCCGCACAATGCGGCCGTTTTCATTCCACTCCACTCTGGATTTCGGGCTCAGGTCACTCGGCTCGGCGAGCTCGCGAAAGTCAAGGTGCTCTTGCGCGCCTTTGACTCTGGCACACCCTTTGCGGATAGCTGCCTTGAGTTGCTGGTTTACCTGCCGTCTGAGTTAACCCGCTGACGCTGCTCGTCATATAGCGACGACGGCGGGCCGATCGCAATCTATTGAAGGACTAACTAGGAGTCGATGATGGATCTGGGACTGTGGTACGGATTTTGGAGCGGTGTCTTGTGCGGCCTTTGGTTCGGGGCAGGCGTCACCGTGCTGAAGCTTCGGCAAGAAGCGAAGCGGCGCGGGTGGAGACTCCCGACCGCAGATCGCACCCCCGTTGGCCGGCATGCCCATGGGCTTGCCGCGGTGATGCTCGCCGCCACGCCGCTGGACCAAAACACCGGCACGTATCGCTAACCGGATCCCTCACCAATCCCCTAAGCCATGTCGATCTACCACGGATGGAGACCTCTGTGCGCCGATGTGCAGCAACACGATGTTGCGCACAAAGGGGAGGCCGACGCTACGTCTGACGCTACGTTAGACACGCCATCGCCGCCGATACACCTGCGGCATGCGCAACCGGTTATGGTGTTGCTGCCGCGAACCGCCAGTTGGATTGCTTCACTTCCGGAAAGAGTACGGCCCCGCGCACTCGCCGCGCAATACGCCAGAATTGCGAATCTCCTCTGCGCGGTGTGGGACGATCCGCAAGCCTGTCGACACTATTTCAATGATCTGTTGGCCGGCGCGCGGCCCAATCGAAAGGGCTTCCCAATAGCTGTTCTGCGCGAATTGAACGACCTCCAAGCCTATTACATCGGGATGCAGGACGCGTTCGACCGGTCGCAAAGGAAACAATAAGTAGTGGCCTGCACACTTTGCGTGTGTTCGTTGCGATAGCCCTAGAAGATTTCCCTCCCAACGGCCGCTTCCTGCGGCCGTTGTGCATTTGCCGCGCGCGCCTACGCTCTGACCCGGGATTCTCTCCAAAGAGCGCGGTCCTGATTTCCAGGGAACCCGGCCTCGGCGGGCGCTCTCTATTCATTACGACGAGAAGGGACACTGGCGAGCCAGGAACAGTGAACTCGCCGCACGAAAAGGAAGGATCATCATGAAACCTTCGCTCGCTCGACTTTTCTGCGTCGCAGCGGCGGGCGCTTTGGTCGCGGTGGTGAACGCGCAGACAACCTCTGCGCCGCCCGCGATACCGGCGCCCGAGCCCGTCAAGCCCGCAACTTCGCAACCCGGGATCCCGTCGCCGCTGGCTGCGATGCCCAACGCCAACGATGAGCAGTTCTCGACCCGGCCCGCTGCAGCACCGGCGCCCGAGCAAAACTTTCCGACGCCCGCGAAGCCGTCTTCGAGCGATTCGCCGCAATTGACCACCAACGCGCCGGCGCAAGCGCTGGCCGAATACGATGCTTCCCGCGCGTTTTGCATGCGTCAGGCGGACGACAGGCGCGACGCGTGCCTCAAGGAAGCCGAGGACGGTTATCACCGCGCATTGAGAGGCGACAACCCAGGAATGCAGGGCAATCCAGGCAGCACCGTCGGCGAGCGGGGCACACCGAGACAGTCGGGCTGATCGTGGCGCTGGCGGAAGTTCTCGAGCGCGGCTATGGCGTGACCTCGGTCGACGCCGTCGTCGACTGGGCACGCACCGGCTCGCTGTGGCCGATGGCGTTCGGGCTCGCCTGCTGCGCGGTCGAGATGATGCACGCGGCCGCGTCGCGCTACGACCTCGATCGCTTCGGCCTCGTGTTCCGGCCGAGTCCGAGGCAGTCGGACCTGATGATCGTGTCGGGAACGCTATGCAACAAGATGGCTCCCGCGTTGCGCAAGGTCTACGACCAGATGGCCGAGCCGCGCTGGGTCATCTCGATGGGCTCGTGCGCGAACGGCGGCGGCTACTACCACTATTCCCATTCGGTGGTGCGTGGCTGCGATCGCATCGTGCCCGTCGACATCTACGTGCCGGGCTGCCCGCCGACGGCGGAGCAGCTTCTCTACGGAATCATTCAGCTTCAGAATAAGATCTGGCGCAGCCACACGATCGCGCGCTGAACTCCGGCGGGGTTACCGCAACGGCCGCGAGGGCAATGTTCGCGGCAGCCGACAGCCCCACCACGTCGCACCTACAGCAAGAACAGACAGCGTCCGATAGCCGGCAAATCTCGTCTGGGCGACGATAGTGGCGAAGCTGCAGCAAGCTTGCGGCGATCCTCGCGGCCATTGTGGCGGCGGGTCGAACCGCAGGCGCCCTCAGCTCGGAAAGGATAACAGATGCTTTACTACGCTCTCGTGTTCTTCATCGTCGCAATCCTTGCAGCGATATTCGGCTTCGGCGGCATCGCCGCCGGCGCGGGTTCGATCGCTCAGGTCCTGTTCTTCATCTTCCTGGTGCTGTTCATCGCTTCGCTGATCGCCGGGCTGATCCGGCGCGGCGGGCCGTGACGACGCGCCACACGCAACGCCTGCGCCAACGAGAGACGGCGTTCAAGCCGCGGCAAACGAAATCTTGCTCACCGGGTGTTGTTGCGCAACCTCGGTGAGCGCCCTTTCGTCCGTGAGATCGAGTCTCAGCGGGGTCATCGAGACATAGCCCTGCTCGATCGCCCAGCGATCGGTGCCCTCCTCGACCGCTTCGATCGGCACGACGGTAAACCAGTAGTTCGTCCGGCCCATCGGGTCCTTGCCAGGAACGACCTTCCCGTCGTAATGGCGAACCGACTGGCGGGTCCAGAGCACGCCGCGCGGCGCCCTTTGAGGAAGGTTGACGTTCACGAGACAAAGATCCTTGGCTGGGAGCAGGAGCTCGAGGACGCGAGCCGCCCACGGCTTGAGCACCTCGAAGTCCGGCTCGCCTTCGGGGACCGGTGTACTCACCGCGATGCCGCGTACGCCGAGCAATGCGGCCTGCTGCGCTGCCGCCAGCGTGCCCGAATGCCACAGCGCATTGCCGAGATTGCTGCCGAGGTTGATGCCCGAAAGCACGACGTCGACTTTCTCCCAGTGATACATGCCCAGCGCGACGCAGTCCGCGGGCGTTCCATTGACGCGGTACGCCTCGACCTGCGCATCCCGCAAGGGAGTGCGCTTGTAGCTCAGCGGCCGGCTCGCCGTGATCGAGTGCGCCGCGGAGGACATCTCCACGTGAGGCGCGACGATGCGCGTTTGGCCGAATCTCGCCGCAACTGCGGCAAGGGCGGCAATGCCGGGGCTGTAGATGCCATCGTCGTTCGTGATAAGAATTCGCATGGATATACTCTCGTCGCTCAACCGATCCCGCTTGTTTTGGTCGAATGAACATGCGGAGGTTCCCGCGGAGCTGGGTAAGCCATGCGTGTCGCATTGATTTATAACCCCAAGGCAGGCGCCGAACGGACGACCGGCGAGGAGCTGGGCGACCTGATCCGCGCCGGCGGTCACGACGTCGCGCGGCATTCGTCGAAGGACGACCATCTTGCGGCGCTCCTCGACGAGCGGCCGGAGCTGGTCGCGGTTGCCGGTGGCGACGGGACCGTCAGCAAAGTCGTGACGATCGTGATGGGCCGCGACATTCCGCTGGCCGTCCTTCCTACGGGGACGGCGAACAACATCGCGCGGACGCTCGGCGTAGCGCGCATTGCGCTGGCGAGGCAAATTGCCGCCTGGCCCCATTGGCGGAGGACCCCACTCAACGTCGGTCTCGCGCGCGGACCTTGGGGATCGCGCCACTTCGTCGAATCGACGGGGATGGGGTTGCTCGCCTGGAGCATTCCGCAAGCCGATTCGAGCGCGATGCTCCACCACATGGACGGCGCACAGAGGAAGCTCGCTTACGTGCGCAAGATGCTCGCCGACCGCCTCGAGCGCGCTCCGCTACTGCGCTGCAAGGCATCGCTCGACGGGAAAGATGTCTCCGGCGATTATGTGCTGCTCGAAGCGATGAACATCCGCTCGATCGGTTCCAGGCTCGCCCTGGCCCCCGATGCCGATCCGGGCGACGGGCTGCTCGACCTCGTCGCGGTGTCCAGCACGAATGCCAAGAAGCTGCGCAAGCATCTCGCCGCGAGTGGGAATCGCAGCGGCCATCTTGCCGATCTTCCGCGCCGCTCGGGCAAGCGCGTCACCAGTCGCAAGCAGGCCATCGCGATCGGGCTCTCGGAAGCCCGGCGCGCCGGCGGCAAGGTGCCGAAGAGGAAACGTACCTGAGCAGCGGCGCGTCACAGTTCAACAGGAGGGATCGATGAGCAAACGATTTACGCTGCCGCGGCTGCCGTACGCGGAGGATGCGCTGGCACCGGTGATTTCCGCGCAGACCCTGAGCTTCCACCACGGCAAGCACCACAAGACCTACGTCGACACGCTGAACAATCTTCTGGTCGATACTGAATTCGAAGACGCGCCGCTGGAAGCAATCATCGCGCGCGCGGCGGGCCAGGCCGACCGCACCGCCATCTTCAACAATGCGGCGCAGGCCTGGAATCACACATTCTACTGGCACAGCCTGACCCCGAAGGCCGGCAAGCCGCGAGGCGCGCTGGCTGACAAGATCAGCGCGGCTTCGGCAGCTACGACGGCTTCAAGAAGGAATTGGCGAGTGCTGCCACCGGACTCTTCGGCAGCGGATGGGCGTGGTTGGTCGTGGAAGGCGATGCGCTGAAGATCGTCAGGACGCGTAACGCCGAAGTGCCGTTCACGAAGGGGCAGATACCCCTGTTGACGATCGACGTA
>DATJWL010000147.1:0-8899 GCA_035501215.1 Casimicrobiaceae bacterium | reverse complement strand
TGACAGAAGTTGAGGCTGCAGACTCCTCGCTGCGCTTGGAATGACAGTAGTGGAAGCGCATGCTGCGCCCTAGCGTAGCCGCGCGAGAAACTCGCTTACCAGCGCAACGCGCTCGGCCAGTGTCGGAGCGGCGCGTTCGATGCGCACGCGAGTCGGACCGGCGAGGCGGTGTCTTCCATCTTTCTGGATCAGCGCGATCAGTTTCGCCGTCTCGAACGGCGGCTTGGGTCCGAACTGGATCTGCGTGCGCTCCGGTCCGGCATCGATCTTGACGACGCCGAGCGGCTTTGCCGCAAGACGCAGCCGGTGCGAGGCGATCAGTGCCTGGGCCGGCTCGGGCGGCAGTCCGAAGCGATCGATCAGCTCCTCCTGCATCGAGGTGAGCTCGGCTTCGCTCTCGCAATTGGCAAGCCGCTTATAGAGAACAAGCCGCTCGTGCACGTCGCTGCAATAAGTCTCGGGCAACAGCGCCGGCACGTGCAGATTGATCTCGGTGGTTACGCCGAGCGGCTCGGTCAGGTCCGGCTCGCGTCCTGCTTTCAGCGCGTCCACCGAGGCCTTGAGCATGTCGACGTAGAGCTGGAAGCCGATCTGCTGCATCTCGCCCGACTGCTCCTCGCCCAGGACTTCGCCCGCGCCGCGGATCTCGAGATCGTGCATCGCGAGATAGAAGCCGGAGCCCAGCTCCTCCATGAGCTGGATCGCCTCGAGGCGCTTCTTCGCCTGCGCCGAGAGCGCGGCCTCGGGAGGCGTGAGCAGATACGCGTACGCCTGGTGGTGCGAACGGCCGACGCGTCCGCGCAATTGATGCAGCTGCGCCAGCCCGAAACGGTCGGCGCGGTCGATGATGATGGTGTTCGCGGTCGGCACGTCGATGCCGCTCTCGATGATCGTCGAGCACAGGAGCAGATTGCAGCGCTGCTGGTAGAAGTCGCGCATGACGCGCTCGAGCTCGCGCTCCGGCATCTGCCCGTGGGCGATCGCGAGCCGCGCCTCGGGGACGAGGGCGGTGAGCTTCTCGGCCTTCGTCGCGATGGTGTCGATCTCGTTGTGCAGATAGTAGATCTGCCCGCCGCGCTTCAGCTCGCGCAGCACGGCCTCGCGCACGACACCGGTCGTGTACGGAGCGACGAAGGTCTTGATGGCGAGCCGCCGCTCGGGCGCGGTTGCGATCACCGAGAAATCGCGCAGGCCTTCCAGCGAGAGCGCGAGCGTGCGCGGGATCGGCGTCGCGGTCAGCGTCAGCACGTCGACCTCGGCGCGCAATTTCTTCAATTGTTCCTTGTGGCGCACGCCGAAGCGGTGCTCCTCGTCGATGATCACGAGCCCGAGCCGCTTGAACTTGACGTCGGGCTGGATCAAGCGGTGCGTCCCGATGACGAGATCGACGCGACCTTGCGCGAGTCCTTCGAGGATCGATTTCGCTTCCTTCGTCGAGCGGAACCGCGACAGCTCCGCGAGCTTTACCGGCAGCTCGGCAAAGCGGTCGGAGAAAGTCTGGAAGTGCTGCTCGGCGAGCAGCGTGGTCGGCACGAGCAGCGCGACCTGCTTGCCGTCGGCCATCGCGATGAACGCGGCGCGGAGCGCCACCTCCGTCTTGCCGAAGCCGACGTCGCCGCACACGAGCCGATCCATCGGCTTGCCCGTGACCAGGTCCTTGATCACGGCTTCGATCGCGCCGGCCTGATCGGGCGTCTCCTCGAAGGGAAATCCGGCGGCGAAGGCCTCGTAGTCGTGGATGTCGAAGCGGAAAGCGTGCCCCTCCCGCGCGGCCCGCTGCGCGTAGAGGTTCAAGAGCTCCGCCGCGGTGTCGCGTGCGCGGAGTGCCGCCTTGCGCTTCGCCCGGTCCCACTGGCCGCTGCCCAGCTCATGCAAGGGCGCAGCTTCCGGCGCGGCGCCGCTGTAGCGGCTCACGACGTGCAGGCTCGACACCGGAACGTAAAGCTTCGCGTCGTTGGCGTAGGCGAGATGAAGGAACTCGTTCGGCCCGTCGCCAAGATCGAGGGTGGTGAGCCCGAGATAGCGGCCGATGCCGTGCTGCTCGTGCACGACCGGGTCGCCGATGCGCACTTCCGAGAGGTCGCGCAACATCGCGTCGACGTTGGACCGTCGCGCGTCGCGCTTCCCGGCGCGCCGCACCACGTTGGCGTACAGCTCCGCCTCAGTGATCACCGCCACGCCGCCCTCGGGCCAGAGGAAACCCTCGTGCAACGGACCAACCGCGAGCGCCGGACTCGCATCGCCGCGCAGGAACGCGTTCCAGTCGGCGGCGAGCGCAGGCTTGAATCCGTACTCGGCGAAAGTCTCCTGCATCGTCTCGCGGCGCCCGAGGCTCTCGGCGACGATCAGCACGCGCTCACGCGTGCTCGTCGCGAAGCGCTTGAGCGCATGAAGCGGATCGCCCGCGCGCCGGTCGATCTGGATCGGCGGGAGCGGCTGCGTGGGGCCCTCCCCCTTCGACAAGCTCGGGGCAGGTTCTTGAAGGAAGGTGGGCGGTGCTGGAAGCTCGATGCGCGCAAAGGGCTTCAGCACGCGATGGAACTCGTCTGCGGGCACGAAGAGCTCGGGCGGCGGAAGGAGCGGCCGCGCCGGATCGCCGCGCAGCAAGCGAAAGCGCGCCTCGCAGTCGCGCCAGAACTCGGCGATCGTCGTGTCGATCGCTCCGTGCAGGCACACCGTTGCGCCCGAGGGAAGATAGTCGGCGAAGGTCGCGGTCGCATCGAAGAAGAGCGGCAGGTAATACTCGATCCCGCCCGGCATCACGCCGTTGCTGACGTCGCGGTACAGCGGCGATTTCGACGGATCGCCCTCGAAAACCTCGCGGTATCGGCCGCGAAAGCGCGTGCGCGCGCCCTCGTCCTGCGGAAACTCACGCGCCGGCAGCAGCCGGATGTTCGGCACCGGATACAGGCTCCGCTGCGTGTCGACGTCGAAGCTCTTGATCGATTCGATCGCGTCATCCAGGAGATCGATGCGATAGGGCAACGCGCTGCCCATCGGAAAAAGATCGATCAATCCGCCGCGCAGGCTGTACTCGCCCGGCGAGACAACCTGGGTCACGCGCTGGTAGCCGCCGAGCGCGAGCTGCGATTGCAGTTGCGGAAGGTCGAGCTTCTCACCCTGCGCGAGAAAGAACGTGAACGCGGCGAGATAGGACGGCGGCGCGAGACGGTACAGCGCGGTGGTCGCCGCCACCAGCAGCACGTCGCATTCGCCGCGCGATGCGTGATAGAGGGTCGCCAGGCGCTCGGACACGAGGTCCTGATGCGGCGAAAAATGATCGTAGGGGAGCGTTTCCCAGTCGGACAGAACTAAGACACGCAGCCCCGGCGCGAACCAGGCTGTCTCCGCGGCGAGCCGTTGCACCGCGAGCGCTTCGGCGCAGACGATCGCCAGCACCTCGCCGCGCTCCGCCGCGGACGTGGCATGCTGCGCCAACGCGAGCGCATCGACCGAGCCGACGAGCGGCGAAGCGCGCGCACGTTGTCCGCGCGGCGGCGGCTCGGGGAGAAGCCGCGGCAGCACGTTCGACGCGGGAGCAGCAGACAACGGCGTGGACACGGGCGAGATCGCGCGCAGAGGCACTGCGCAGACTGCAATTATACGGGGCTGGGCGCACCGTCCCGGTATCGATGACCGCGCATCCTCGGCCATAATGCGTCATGCCGACCCGCACGCCGCATCGCGCGCAATCCGCCTCGGCTTATTTGTTGCTCGCGGTCGCGCCCTTCTTCTGGTCCTGCAACTGGATCATCGGGCGCGGGCTTCACGCCGAGATCCCGCCGTTCGCGATGACCTTCTATCGGTGGACCTTCGCCATCGCGTTCATGCTGCCCTTCGCGCTTCCGCAGGTGTTGCGGCAGTGGCCGCTCGTCCGGAAGCACTATCGCGTTCTCATCCTGCTCGGCGTGCTGGGCGTGGGCTCGCACAACGCGCTTGCCTACATTGCGCTCAATTACACGACGGCAACCAACGGCGTGATCCTGAATTCCTTTATCCCGATCATGATCATCGCGCTGTCGTGGGTGTTCCTGCGCCAGCGGCTGTCGAACGTCCAGCTCGCCGGCGTGGCGGTATCGCTCGCCGGCGTCCTGACGATTCTCTCGCAAGGGAGTCTCGAGAGGTTGGTTTCCTTCCGGCTCAATCCCGGCGACATCATCGTAATGCTGTCGATGCTGTTGTGGTCGCTCTACACGATTTGCCTGCGCTGGCGCCCACCGGAGCTCACCATGCTCGCGTTCCTGTTCGTCATCGCGTGCGTGGGCGACCTCGCGGTGCTGCCGTTCTATCTCGGCGAGGCGGCGTTCATCCGCAGCGCGCAGTGGAGCCTCCACGCCGTGCTGGCCCTGGCGGCGATCGGACTGTTCTCCTCGTTTCTCGCTTACATCGTCTGGAATCGCGGCGTCGCGCAGGTGGGAGCCAATGTTGCCGGCCTCTTTGTGCACCTGATGCCGGTGTTCGGCACCGGGCTGGCGTGGCTGTTCCTGGACGAGCGCTTGCGGATGTTTCACGTCGCCGGCATTGTGCTCATCCTCACCGGGATTTACGTGACGAGCCGCGCCGCTGCGCCGCCGGTTCCCGCGGCGCCCGAATAGCAAGCTATTTTGCTACGCGGCCGTAGCGGTCGTCGAAACGCACGATGTCGTCCTCGCCGACGTACTCGCCGCACTGCACTTCGATCAACAGCAGGGGCACGGTGCCGGAGTTCTCGAGCCGGTGACGAGTTTTTACCGGGATGAACGTCGACTCGTTTGGTCCCAGCGTGTAGCTTCGATCGCCGTTGGTGACGCGCGCCTCGCCGCCGACGACGACCCAGTGCTCACTGCGCCGGTTGTGGAGCTGCAGCGACAGAGCCGCGCCCGGCTTCACCTCGATGCGCTTGATCTTGAAGCCCGGCCCTTCCTGCAGCACGGTGTAGGCGCCCCACGGCCGCAGCACCGTCTTGTGAATGCGGTAGGCGTCATGTCCGCGCGCCTTGAGCTCGCCGACGACTTCCTTCACGCGTTGCAGGTGATCGCGGTGGGCGATGAGCACGGCATCCGGCGTCTCGACGACGAACAATCCTTCGACGCCGACGGTCGCGACCACGCGATCGGCCGCGTGCACGTAGGTATCGCGAGTGGCGATGGAGACGCGCTCGCCATTGCCGCGGTTGCCGTCGGCGTCCGGTGAAGCGAGATCGGCCACCGCGCGCCACGAGCCGACGTCGCTCCAGTCGAACCCGCCGCGGACGACCGCGACGTTCTCGGCGCGCTCCATCACCGCGACGTCGAACGATATCTCGGGTACCGCAGCGAAGAGCGCCGCGTCGATTTCCAGCATCGTCGCGGACGCCTGGGCGCGCAGCGCCTGCCACACCGGGCGCACTGCGCCGAGGAGCGCCGGCGCGTGTCGCTCGAACGCTGCGAGAACGCTCGCCACGCCGAAGCAGAACATGCCCGAATTCCAAAGATGGCGTCCACCGGCAAGATAACGTTGTGCGTCGGCGAGCACCGGTTTCTCGATGAATCGGCGAGCCCGAAACGTGTCCGCGACGGGGAGCGCGTCACCCGGTTCGAGATAACCGTAGCCGGTCTCCGGGCTCGTCGGTGCGATGCCGAAGGTCACGAGCCAGCCGTCGCGCGCAAGGGCGGCGGCGCGCGATACCGCGGAAGCGAACGCTGCAGCATCGCGAACCAGATGGTCGGCCGGCAATACGAGCAGCGTTGTTTCGGGCGCGAACATCGCTTCGGCGTACAGCGCGGCAAGCGCAACGGCGGCGGCGGTGTTGCGCCCGAAAGGCTCGAGAAGGTAGGCGACTCGCGACGGAAGCGACGCGCCCGCAGAAGCGTATGCGTCGCGGGTGCCGAAGTAATAGTCGCGATTGGTGACCGTGATCAGGCCCTCGACCTCGGGCAACGCAACAGCGCGCACGAACGTCCGGGCGAGCAGGCTGTCACTGCGTGCGCTGCCGTCCGGGAGCTGCATGAACGGCTTGGGCTCCGCTTCTCGCGAGAGCGGCCACAGGCGTGTGCCGGCGCCGCCGGAGAGAATGATCGGAACCAGCGCCATCGGTGAGCTCGTTATCCTTGGGATGCGAGCGGCGGATTGTACTATGCGCTGGCGGCGCCGGGCCGCCGAGTTGCGTGGCCTTTGCGAGTGACGCGACGATGCGAATCAGGCCGAAGGTCTGGCGGGACACTTTCCCGACCGCGCGAGAAAGATGTTTTCCCCACGCTGCCACTCGAGGTCGAAATCGTTGGTGGCGTTGTAAAAGCTGCGACTGCAACCCTGCTTCAAACGCTCGTGGAGCTCGACGATCAGAATTCCAACCTTGTCTATCCAGGGAGCCGCATTCTCGAACACCTCCTTCTCGGCCCCTTCGATGTCCATCTTGAGAACGTCGATGAACTCGATCCCGTGATCGCGCATGATGCGGTCGACAGTGACTGCCTCGACTTCATCCCGGACATCGGCTGGTTTCGCCTGCGCCGATGCGTGGGTTTGAAAGCCCCATTTCCCGAACCCCGGATCGACCAGCTTGATGCGTGAGTTTTCGCCCCACAGGGCGCAGTGGCAAGGAACGATCCGCTCATAGGGCGAAACGTTTCTCTCGAGCAGCGAATAATTGGATGCTTCCGGTTCCACCGCGATGATCTTCGCGTTCGGGAACCTGTTGGCAAAATAGACCGAGGCCAGCCCGATATTCGCTCCTGCGTCGACGATCACGCCGGGCTGCTCGAGCGTTTCGAAGTCGTATTCGCGCTCGACGAAGATCTGGACGTACGTGCCGATGTCCGATGTGTCGGCCCGCAGCGCGACAGGTTTCCCGGCCCCTGGAACCCAGACCTGAAACTCCTGCGCTCCGGGCAAGACCCTGGCCCGTAGCAGGCGGTAAAGCCCGCCAAGGCCAAACGCTTTGAAATGGCGTTTTGCAGTTCTCGTGAATCTGCTCATGCGAGCCACACCTCGAGCGAACGCTCGGCGCGAGCCGATTGTACGATGAGCGCTAACTGCCCGGCGGTGGTATCATTGAAGGTGTCTTTTCGCGCGCGAGCGGCGTTATCGAGGCTCGCCGCAGAACCGGTACCGGGGGCGACCTGGTTTCGACGGGGACTGCGAAGCAGCGCGGGGCATGCCAAGGTGCAGAACCTTGTGAATCCTCTGCAATCGCAAACTTAACTGCGAACGACGAAACTTACGCTCTGGCGGCTTAACCCCGCCGGACCTCGCACCGGGCGGCGCTCAGCTCGGGTGATGAAGCCGGCAACGGCGTAGTCACGGCGAGGACATTTAGAGCGATCGCGTGCGCCCGGGTCACTTGGGCGACACGCTAAAGCAAGGTGACTGGCACTGCTGCAGCCTGTCCGTCGGCGGCAGCGGAGCGAGAGCAAATGGCGAGACTAAGCATGTAGTCCCGACTGTGTAGTGTTTCCGGACGCGAGTTCGATTCTCGCCGCCTCCACCAAACTTAAGAGCGACGGCCCCCGAGCGGGGCCGTTTCCTTTTACTCGCCATAGTGCACACAGTTACGAAGATATCGCAATGTGTTGCAACCGGCCGTTAACGCGAACAGGCCGCCAGCTTCATGTGGCATCGGCCTCGATGCCGGCTGCTTTCCACTCGCGGCCAACTTTGCTTCTTGGGCGACTGAACCAACGGTTCAACGAATTCTTCCGTCATGCCCTGGGTTTGCCCCTCGGCATGGCGCTCCCAACCAACCGTTCGACCAGCGCCGCTCCGTCCTGTAGCAGGAATTCCTTGAAACCAGCGGCGACCGGCGGCAAGCGTTTGTTCTTGTGATGGACGATGTGCCACTCGCGCATGACCGGGAATCCTTGGACGTCGAGTACAGACAGTCGCCCGAGCTCGAGCTCCATGCCTATGGTGTGGGCCGAGAGAAGACTGATTCCCATGCCCGCCATCACGAGTTGCTTGATGGTTTCGGCGCTTCTGATCTCCATCGTGGACCTGAACTTGACGCCGACTTTCGCGACCAGCTCATCCGTCACGAGGCGCGTGTCCGAACCTTGCTCGCGCACGATGAACGCCTCGTCCGCCAACGCTTGCAGTAGGATATGCCGCTTGTGCAAGAGCCGGTGCTTGGGCGGAGCAATTATCACGTGTGGTTGCGGCGCAAACGGCTCCGCGATCAAGTCGGGGTTTGCGGGGGGGCGCATCAAGACGGCAAGGTCGGTCGTATTTTCCTCCAGCTGGTGCACGATTTCCTGTCGGTTGTTAACGGTGAGCCGCACCGTGACGCTTTCGTACCGACGGCAAAACTCGGCAAGGATGCCGGGAAAAAAGTAATCGCCGGCGCTGATTACCGCGATGTTGAGGCGGCCGCCGCGTATCCCTTTCAGCGCGGCGAGCGCCTCGTCGGCTTCCTTGAGCTGCTGAATGATGGCGCGACTGTAGCGCAACATCTCGTCGCCGGCGGACGTCAAATAGATTCTCTTTCCCAATTGCTCGAACAACGGTAGTCCCGCATGCTCTTCGAGCTGTTTGACATGGATGGATACTCCCGGCTGGCTCATGTGTAGTTCTTCCGCAGCGCGCGAATAGTTCAAGTGCCGCGCTACCGCTTCGAACACTTTGATCTGGCGAAACGTGGCGTTCTTCATTTCGCGAGGGACGACGTGTAGTTCATAAGCGATAGCTTATCATAACGATAGCTCACTATAGCCCTGTTATCTTGTTGCTTGATTAGCGTCAAGACACTTGACAATGCCTCGTCCGAGAATGTGTCCAGGCGGGCCGCAGGGAATGCCCAAGCAATGATGGAGGATCGAATGGCCAGCAAGGTTCATCAAATCACGGTGTGGGCTCGGGGAGTCGTGCAGGATAAGGAAGGGCGAGACATTGCCAATGGTGTCGCCAATGCGGCGATAAAGGACGGCAAGTTCACCCAAGCCTTCGA